>JBJOMF010000074.1:0-10423 GCA_046052505.1 Bacteroidota bacterium
CCGCCGAAAGACCGGCAATTCCCGGTAGAGCGCGGCTACGATGACCTCGACTCGTCGATCAAAGAACGGTTCAGGGATATCATGGAACCGAAAGCGCAGGACTAACGGATCGTTTTCGTACACAGAACATGTAGTATATGGAACTCAATACCTACCAGAAACAAGCGCTTGAAAAGCAGCGACCCTTTCTGGAAACGTTCGGGAACTGGAACCGATTGCTGACAGGATTTTTTCTCCTTTGCATCCTGGGCGGGCTCTACGCCCTGTACCTGCAGATTGCAAAAGGGCACGGCGTCACCGGGATGCGGGACAATGTGGTTTGGGGGCTGTTCATCGTCAATTTCATTTTTTTCATCGGCCTTAGCTATGCCGGTGCCATCATCGGCGGCATGCTGCACCTCCTGAAGGTCCCCTGGGGAAAGCCGATCGTGCGGCTGGCACAGATGATGACCATCATCTCCATCGTCGTAGGCCCCATTTTCATTCTGCTCTGTGTCGGCCGGTTCGACCGACTGCATCACCTCTTCATCTACCCGCGCATCCAAAGTCCGATGACCTGGGATGTGATGGCGGTACTGACCTTTTTCGTTGGGGCCGTACTCTGGCTCTATCTCGCACTCATCAAGGACCTTGCAGTCTATCGCGATGCCGGCATCAAAGGACCTGTCTGGCGGCAACGATTTTACACATGGTTTTCGATCGGATACCGCGGCGCTTCCAGCCAGAAGCGCCACCTCATCATCTCACAGAACCTCCTGGCCATCATCCTCATCCCACTCTCGATCATCGTGGCCTCCATCCTGAGCTGGATCTTCGGAATGACCCTCCGGCCAGGATGGCACAGTACCATCTTCGGACCGTACTTCGTACTGGGCGCCCTGCATTCCGGCTGCGGTGTACTGATCGTAGCGATGTGGTACTACCGCAGGTCGCACCGTCTGGAGACCTATCTCACCGACCGCATCTTCGTCAACATGGGCTATGTGATGATGGTATTGGCGGCAGGCTATGGCTACTTCACCTTCTCGGAGTATTTCACCAGCTGGTTCGGATCCGAAAAATGGGACGGCGAACTGATCGAAAAGCTCTTCAACATAGCCGAATACGGTTGGTGGACCGCTTTTGCGAATATCGCCGGTATCGTGCTGCCCATCCTCATTGTGGCCCTTCCGGCTACCCGCAAACCGAACGGGATCGCTGCAGCGGCCTTCCTCATGGTCATTGCCATGTGGGTAAAACGCTACCTGATCATTGTACCAACACTGGAAACGACCCTGCTGCCGATGCAAGATACCAGACAGGAATACGTGAAATACACGGCCACCTGGCCCGAGTGGCTGCTGACCGGTGCCGGACTGGCTTCGTTCTTCCTGTTCTTCCTGATCATGTCGAAGCTGGTCACGATCGTGCCGGTATCAGGCCTGGAAGAGACCGATACGGCACATAAGCACGTGCCGACCGCTAACCCGGTACAAACCGCCTGATACCATGAACCTGAAACTGCCCATCATGAAACGTCTGACCGTATTGCTTCCGCTAATCGTCGTGATAGCCATCTCCTTTCTTTCAAACGGAGCCCTGGCACAGAACGAACCGACCTCCGCAGAGATACCTGAAAAGATCACTCCGACCCTGAGTGTAACGATGGTACAAAGAGGAGACGGGAGCATCGACCTTCGTGCGGGGCTTACGGCACGTGCCAACAAACAGGTGATGAACCTGTACCGGATGAAACTGACGTTTTACCGGACCGGTGCCGATCCTGAGGTGCTGCTGGGCACTGCGATCACAAGGTCCAACGGCAAGGCCCTGCTCAATGTGAAGGCCGACTCACTCCTGACCGACGAAGAAGGAAACCTGACCGTAAAGGCCGTGTTCTCTGGAAATAACCTATTCGAGGGTACCGAAGAAAGCATCACGGCCCGTCGGGCACGGATAACCCTCGAGGCGGTAAAAGCCGATTCGATCATGACCCTGAACCTGCGTGTGACCGGACGGTCAGGTGCGGCAGAAGTACCGGTCGCCGAGACCATGGCCGGTATTTATGTGAAGCGCCTCTTCGGTATGCAAAAACTGGGGGAGGTCACTACCGATGAAAACGGCGAAGGCAGCCTGGATATACCGCAGGGGCTGCCCGGCGACCCGAAAGGGACTATCACCCTGGTGGCCCGGATCGATGAGAACGACCCATATGGAAATTTGGAGGAGGCCGTAGTGCGCACCTGGGGCATTCCGGTATCCGATCAGCTGCAGGATCAGCCCCGGGCCTTATGGAGCTCCCATCCACCGCTCTGGATGCTCATCACGTTCATCGTACTGATGGCCGCGGTATGGGGTCACTATCTGGTGATCCTGTATGAGCTGTTCCGCCTGCGGAAGGAACCGACAGCTTCTGTGAAGTGATGCAACGACTTATTAAATAGATGAATCATCTGTAAACACAAACAAACACCACCATGAAAAAAGCACCTGCTCTGATCGCCTCGCTGTTCGCTTTCGGACTTTTCGCATTCGTGTCCAAGGACACGGCGGACCAGAAACCATGGCCCGTACCGGATAACTGGAAAAACAAGGTCAACCCCATCAAAGGACAGGATATTGAGACCGGTAAGAATCTTTGGAACCAGCACTGTAAGTCCTGCCACGGCTCCAAAGGAAAAGGAGACGGCCCTAAGACCGCCCAACTCGATACCGAACCGGGGGATTTCACCAAGGCGAACTTCCAGTCACAGACCGACGGCGCACTGTATTATAAGACTTACCAGGGCCGCGATGACATGCCTTCGTACAAGACTAAGATCCCGGATGCCAATGACAACTGGGCATTGGTGAACTACATGCGCACGTTCAAATAGGATCCCGGCTTTCCGCCTTTCCGAGGCCGACCTTTTGTCGGCCTTTTTCATTGCTGGCCGCCCCGGTTACCGCATGCCGGTATTCGAGTATTCATTCTACCTTTAGCGCCAATTTCAGGAAAATCCGCACCACCGGTGCACTGGAGATCAAGTCCGACCACCACAAAATGCGCATGCTATGTCTTCCTCCTTACTAACGATGGAAACGCCCCGGTTTCGCGCCGAACTTGAGGCCTGGGTACGAAAAGTCGCCGATTTCTGTGAGGCCCGGGAGGTCCATTGGGCCGATGGTTCGCAAGATGAATATAACCGGATGTGCCGACTTTTAGTGGACAAGGGGACCTTCATTCCGCTGAATCCGGAAAAGCGCCCGAACAGCTACGCCTGCTTCAGTGATCCCAGCGATGTGGCTCGGGTGGAAGACAAGACCTTCATCTGCAGCCTGCGAAAAGAAGATGCCGGTCCTACGAACAACTGGATGGACCCGGCGGAAATGAAACAGATCCTCGAAGGACTGATGAAGGGCTGCATGAAGGGAAGAACCCTGTATGTGATCCCGTTCTGCATGGGTCCTGTCGGTTCACCTTACAGCCGCTATGGCGTGCAGATCACCGACTCCGAATATGTTATGGTGAACACAAGGATCATGACCCGGATGGGAACGGATGTCTTACCCTACTTAGAAAAGAACGGATATGTCAAATGCCTGCATACCATCGGTGCGCCGTTGCAGCCGGGGCAGTCCGATGTATCCTGGCCCTGTAACCCCCACGTGAAATACATCTCGCATTTCCCCGAAGAACGCTCGATCGTTTCATACGGCAGCGGATACGGCGGCAATGCATTGATGGGAAAAAAATGTTTCGCCCTGCGGATCGCCTCCGTGATGGGCCGCGAGGAAGGATGGTTGGCCGAACACATGCTGATCATGGGGGTGGAATCACCCGAAAAACAAAAGACCTATGTGGCGGCGGCCTTCCCCAGTGCCTGCGGGAAGACCAATTTCGCCATGCTCATCCCACCCAAAGAATTCGAAGGGTGGCGGGTCACGACCGTCGGTGATGATATCGCCTGGATCCACAAAGGAGCTGATGGTAACTTGCATGCTATCAACCCCGAGGCCGGTTATTTCGGGGTGGCACCGGGTACCAACCACCAGACCAACCCGAACGCCATGGAAAGCATCCGGGCCAACACGATATTCACCAATGTGGCCATCACAGCCGATAAGGATGTATGGTGGGAAGGATTGACCAAAGATGTGCCGGAGGGTTTGACCGATTGGCATGGTAAACCGTATGACAAGTCGAGCGGGAAACCCGCCGCACATCCCAACTCGCGTTTCACAGCTCCAGCCTTTCAAAACCCCGCGATCGATCCGGCATGGGACGATCCAAAAGGGGTCCCCGTTTCTGGATTCATCTTCGGTGGACGCAGAAGCGCCGGCGTGCCACTCGTATACCAGTCCTTCAACTGGAATTTCGGAGTGTACCTGGCCACGACCATGGGCAGTGAAATGACGGCTGCCGCCTTCGGTGAGATCGGCAAGGTGCGGCGCGACCCCTTTGCCATGCTGCCATTCATGGGTTACCATATCGGCGACTATATCAATCACTGGCTTCAGTTCGGGCGAAGCCTTCCTAACCCGCCGCGCATCTTTGGCGTGAACTGGTTCCGAAAAAACGAGGAGGGCCAGTTCCTGTGGCCGGGATTCGGACAAAACATCCGGGTCCTGAAATGGATCGTGGAACGGATCAACGGAAAGGCCTCCTCGGTGGAAAGTCCTATCGGCTGGATGCCGCGGTATGAGGACATAGAATGGACCGGATTGCCGGAATTCACAAGGGAAAATTTTGCCTCCATCATGACAGTCGACCGCGAACCGGGTAAACAGGAACTGCTTTCGCACGAGGAGCTGTTCGCCAAATTCTACGATAAGCTTCCCAAGGAGATCTTCTTCATGCGGGAACTCCTTCTATCAGGACTTTGGCGCTCGCCGGAACGATGGGAACTGGGGCCCGAACGAGACTAGGCATTCAGGGCGTCCTGCAATGCCGCCACCGTTTTCTTCTCACTTCCGATGAAAAGCCTACCCTGGTATTCGATCACGGGACGTTTCAGAAATGTATATTCCTCAAGGATGAGACGCCGGTAATCGGCCTCGGTCAACTGTTGCTCGTGCAGACCCAGCTGCCGGTATTTGATGGCGCGGCGGCTGAACAGCGAGGCATAGCTGCCGCTCAGCGCCCGTAGCGCGTCGAGTTGATTGGGCGTGAGGGGATCGGTCTTGATGTCTTGTAACGTAAACCCACGCTGATTGAGACCGGCCTCCTTCAGAATGAGCTGGCAAGTGCTGCACGAACCGAGATAATATACTTTCATTTGAGGTATTAACGATCAACCTTCCGCTCTGGTTCAACAACAGCAGGGAATCCGCCCGGATAGATAAAATGCGCTTACTTTGTAGCCAAACGACAGAGCTATGGCAAAAGACGAAGTTTTTCGGGACGAGATCCGGAAAGCCAGCGATTTCAAATTCGGGGAGCATGTCGCCAAAGTATTCGACGATATGGTGAATCGCTCGGTACCCTACTATGGGGAGATCCAGCGAATGATGGCCGAACAGGCCGCCAGTCATGCGGCCGAAGGCTCCTTTGTATATGACTTGGGCTGTTCCACCGGAACCACCCTGATCGGGATGGACACGCTTGTGGACCCTGCCATCCGGTTCATCGGAATGGATGAGTCGGCCGAAATGCTCGACAAGTGCCGGTCGAAACTGGAAACCCATGGCATCCGGCGCCCCTATGAACTGCGCTGCACCGATCTGTCGCAAGGTGTGACCATCGAAAACGCATCCGTAGTCGTACTCTGCCTGACTCTGCAATTTGTTCGCCCCATCAACAGGGAACAGGTGATCCGCGGCATCTACGAAGGATTGAACCCCGGCGGCGTGTTGATCCTGGTTGAAAAGATCCTAGCGGAAGACAGCAAACTCAACCGCGACTTCATCAAATATTATTACGATTACAAACGCCGGAACCAGTACAGCGAACTGGAGATCTCCCAAAAACGGGAGGCGCTGGAGAACGTACTGGTCCCCTACAAGCTCAGTGAGAATATCAGCCTGCTTCGTGACCAGGGTTTTCAGCACTGTGAGGTCTTCTTCAAGTGGTATAATTTTGCAGGGCTGATCGCGATAAAAGACAACTAAGCCCCCACATGGTTGCCATCGGAAACTTTTTTTTCAAATACCGGAATTGGATCTTCATCCTGTTCTACGGAGCCCTGTTCATCCCCTCCCCGGCCCTGTTCACCCCGGAACGGTTCGGGGAACAGTATGCCTGGTACCCCATTACAGGCGGACTGATCATCACCTGCCTCGGACAGCTGGTACGGGGGCTCACCATCGGACTGGCCTATATCATCCGCGGCGGCAAAGAAGGGAAACCTTATGCAGAGGGATTGGTTACCGAGGGTCTGTTCCGGCATTGCCGGAACCCGCTGTACGTCGGCAATATCCTGATGCTGCTGGGCGTTGGCATCCTGGCCAACTCCCTACTCTATGTAGCGATCATGATACCCATATTCCTCTTCATCTACCAGGCCATCGTTCTGGCAGAGGAGGCCTTTCTCCGCGGGAAATTCGGTACCGGCTTTGATACCTATTGCCGGGACGTGGATCGGTGGTGGCTTTCATTTCGGGGTATCGGAACGACGCTGAGCAGCATGCATTTCAACTGGAAGCGCTGGATCCTCAAGGAACATACGACGCAATTCATATGGCTCTGTGGCATTGTCCTGCTCCTGCTGCTGAACTATCCCGCCCTGAGTGGGCATGACGAACAGTGCCGCAACCTGCTGCTGGGTCTTTTTCTGGGGTCGCTGACCCTATTATATGGGACCGTCAGGTTGTTGAAAAAGACAGGGCGATTTAAGGAATGAGTGGGTTTCCGCCCTTCGTAAACATCTCCCCTCCGGATTTGTTACTTTTGCAGACAGAATCAGGACTTTTTTTTTACTAATATAATAATAGACAGCTTTTTATGATAAAAACCGGCAACCCCGTCATCAGCATCTACACCGAGATGACACCCAACCCGGAGACCATGAAGTTCGTGGCCAACAAGCTGCTGTACCCGGGCAAGAGCGTCGATTTTCCCGATGCGGAAAGCGCCAAGCCCTCACCGCTGGCCGTGGAGCTCTTTGGTTTTCCCTTTATCCGGGCCGTGTTCATCGCAAGCAATTTCGTTACCCTGAGCAAAACCGCTGAGACCGAATGGCAGGATGTGATCCCTGCCGTACGACAGTTCCTGAAAGATTATCTTGAGGAAGGTAAAGCGGTGATCAACGAGGAGGAGCTCGCCTCCGTAAAAAAGGAACCAGGCAACGAGGTGACAGCGGATGATGATGATGTGGTGAAGCGGATCAAGGAGTTGCTCGACAATTATGTACGTCCGGCCGTAGAGATGGACGGTGGCGCCATCCAGTTCAAAAGCTATGAAGACGGCGTGGTCAACCTGATGATGCAGGGTTCCTGCAGCGGCTGCCCCTCTTCCATGATCACCCTGAAAGCGGGTATCGAAGGCATGATGAAGCGCATGATCCCAGAGGTGAGGGAAGTGGTGGCCGAAGCAGAATAACGAACTGTCATGATTCAACAATATAGGTCCCGCCTCCGGCGGGATTTTCATTCCGTCAAGACCGTCACCCTGCTCGTGCTATGCACCTTCTTGGGGTCCTTTGCAGGTCGCACACAATCAGCCCGTATCAGCGACCCCAATACCATTGGCTGGTTCACCACCACGGGAACGATATCCCTGAATAAGCGTTGGAGCCTGCATGCCGAATACCAGTGGCGACGTTCTGAATGGGTGCGGAGCTGGCAACAAAGCCTGCTTCGTACCGGCATCACCTATCAGGCCGCTCCCTACCTGAGCCTGCGGCTGGGATATGCCTGGGTGGTCACGTTCCCTTATGGCGAATACCCCTTGCAGGCGGCCGGAAGGACTTTTCCGGAACACCGGTTCTATCAAATGGCCTTGTTAAACCAGCGGGCAGCAACAGTCGATCTCTCTCACCGGTTCATGTTGGAGCAACGCCTGATCGGGCGGTTCAACACCCCAGCTACAGAGCGTCCGGACCGGTATGTGTTCAGCAACCGGATCCGTTACCTGCCACGGTTACAACGCTCCCTGAAAGGACCTACCCTCGAAGACCGGGAGCCCTATCTGGCTGTATACGACGAGGTATTCATCGCATTCGGGAAAAATGTCAATGAAAATGTGTTCGATCAAAACCGATTCGGCCTTTTGCTGGGTTACCGTTTCCGGCCGGGACTTCGGATCGAAGGAGGGTTCTTCAGCCAGGTGCTGCAACTACCCCGGGAAATCGACGGACGCAACGTATTTCAGTATAACAACGGCATCATCCTGAATACCCACTGGTCATTCTGACCATTACAGCCCCCTGCCGCCTCACTATATGATTTTTATCAGTCCGGCTTATCCGGAGCTGCCTTGGCTCGTCTAATGAATAGGACGAGCCGAAAACCTTATTACAAAGTAGGCCCAAAACACCCCCATGAAACGTATCAGAGATCTCGTGGTCATTGTCGCCGGGCTTTTCGCCACGCCCCTGTGGTTTGGATGCGACCTCCCCTATACCGTAACGACCTCCATCGGTTACCGGCCTGCATGGGCTCCGCCTGATGTGCCCGGGGTCCGGTATTACTATTTCCCGGATATCGAGGTCTATTATGACCTGACAGATGAGGAGTTCATTTATCTGTACGACGGACAATGGCATTTTTCCCCCACGTTCCCGCCGGGATTTGTCGATTTCGACCTGTATTCCGGATTCGTCATATCCCTCAATATCGGTGTATACCAGCCGTGGCTGCATCATCGGTATTATGTCGCGCATTATCCGAGATTCTATTACCGGCACCTGTACCGCGACCGGGATATCCGTACCCTCAGGGGTTTCAATGAAAACGACCGGAAGCCCATCCTGTGGAAGCCGGGTGAACGTGAGCGTCAACAGGAGATCCGCGGAACAGAACGACCGCCGAGAAAACCGGATGTACTGAAGCCGCCCCAACAGCCCAGGTATGAAAAACCGGTTGGGCAACCCGTAAAAGTGAAACCATTCATGCGGGTGATAAAGGAAAAAATGAAAAAACCAACGGGTCGTTGAATGGAAAAAATGGGTTGCGGAAGAATCCTCGATTATATGTCCTGCCCGGAATAGAGTAGGAAGGGCTTGATTTTGGATCGCCAGCCTGTTACATCGAGTGGAAGGTCGCCGGATCCTTTTACAAGGGAATCAAAGCTGTCAGGAACCCCTGTCAAGCGGTCCAGATGAGATTGCCCGGAGGGATTGGCATGGGTAGGATAAGGTCTTTGCTCAAGCCGGTCGGGATGGACCCGGTAAAGGGTCCGCAGTAATTCCATCCCGAAGCGCACTGCCATGAACGAGGCGGGATGGGTCACTGCCAGGTCAATTCCCCTACATGATACACCTGAATAGGGCCCGGTTGTGGGTGTGAATTCCGATACCTGTGCCTTCAAACCGGAGAGTGACTTCGGATCCATCAGTTGCAACAAAAAATTAGTATCTAACCAGGGAGCCCCGATTCGGGTGAAAGGTCGACCCGTTCCTCGGCCTTCGTGGATATTCACTCCTTCGAGCAAGCCGGTACCGGGATAACAAAGTGCTGCCTGCAGTGTCGTAATGGCCGGAGAGGTCGGACGGAATACATCACCCAATTGGGCAGGTCCCCGATGGTAGTCCGGAACAGGAATAACGGTGAGGTCCAGGTCGAGTGAACGAGTGACATTGAAATAACGGGCCAGCTCCCCGATGGTACAGGCGTGTTTGAGCGGGATATTCCAGCGACCGATGAACGATGCACAATGATCCTCGTCGAGCCACGGCCCCTCGGCCTTATAGAGATCAATACCGATCGGATTACGGCGGTCAGCGATGATGAGGGGTATACGGTAAGCGGCGCAGGCCTCCATCACATGGGTCATCGTCCAGAGATATGTATAATAGCGACAGCCGATATCGGGAATGTCGAAGAGTACGGCATCGACCTTGCGGAGTTGTTCGTAAGTCGGCTTCCATTGTTCACCATACAGACTGATGACAGGCAGCCCGGTCAGCGGATCCTTGCCATCCGTTTGCCGGGCTCCGTCAGCACCCCGGGCGCTGAGTCCGTGTTCGGGAGAGAAGAGCAGCCTGACGGATTTACCGGATCGGAGCAATGCCACTCGCGAAGGGATGCTTCCGGACGTAAAGGCTGCATCGTTGGTAACGAATGCAAAGCGGCGGCGGGAACCCAAGACGGGCTGATGTACAATAACATCAATTCCTGATGGGGGAACTGGGTCCATTGGCATGAATAAAGATATCACCGAAAGCTATTAGTAATATGAATCCGGTAATTCTACAATTTTTGCTTATAGGTAGAATTAATTCCATTTTAAAGATCCAATCATGGCTAACACCGTTTCTCTACACCGGGTACCTATAATGTGTCTGTAATAGCCGATAAGCTGTCA
>JBJOMF010000075.1:0-3645 GCA_046052505.1 Bacteroidota bacterium
GGCCTGCTTCGAAGCACCGTTGCGGGACAAAAGATCGTAGGCGTTCCGGTGTTGAAAGGACTCCGCACACTGGAGAACGATGTACGCCGTCTCACACCCGACCCGGTCGCGTGCCTGCAGATACTGTCCGGATACCATGGAGGCGGGTATGCCCGTCATACGCCTGCACTGATCGCATACATGAATGACCTGTGGAAAGGTTCAGGGATTCCGACCGATTTCGTTTATACCGCCAAACTTTGCCAGGCAGTTACCGATGCGATCCGTAAGGGGATCTTCACCCAAAGCGACAGGCTGTTATTGATACACAGCGGCGGGCTGTCGGGCAATGCCTCCTTGCCGCAAGGCACCCTGCGGTGGTGAGTGCAAAGGCCCCTGCCCTATCTTTGTCATACCACGCCGCATGAAACCGATACTCCCGCTACTCCTCTTCCTTCACGTGATACAGGCATCGGTTGCTGCACAAGATACCCTGCCTCGTTTCTCGCTGATACATGCCGGAAACAACCGGATCATCGTCGGATGGGTGAACCGCCTTCCGAACGTGCGACAGATCAGCATCCAGCGATCGGCCGACAGCCTGACAGGTTACAAATCGATTCTTACCGTCGCAGACCCCACCACCGAGCTCAACGGCTACATGGATACCCGGGCTCCAAACGACCGGATGTTCTACCGGCTGTATATCATGCAGGAAGGCGGTCGATTCCTTTTCACAGCTGCTAAACGACCGGATCGGGATAGCCTCCGCTTGTTGCGGCCGGCCCCCGACAAAGACACTTCACGCATCGGACGTCCGCTACCGGACGACGACAGCACACTGAACAAACCCCCGGTTAAAAAGCCGGCGATCGTCCCCCCTGTTACAATCCCCGTATCCGATTCCATCTACCGGATCAAACCCATAGTGATCAAACTGGATGGATTCCCGGGAACCGGTGGGGATACGGTTGCCGTGCCCTCACGGGTCGTATTGAAAAAACCGGACACCTACGTGCCTTCGCTCTTTGTGTATACCTGTCGTGACGGATTGGTCTGCGTGCGTCTGCCACAACGGGAAAAAGCCAAGAAGTATTCGATCCGATTTTTTGATCAGGAGCTACTACTGTTTGAACTGAGGGACCTGCCTGAACAGGAGTTCAAACTCGACAAGTCCAGTTTTTACCATGCCGGATGGTTCCGTTTCGAACTTTACGAAGACGGGAAACTCATCGACCGTAACAAGTTCTATCTAGAAAAGGACTTCTGAAACAAGGTCTGCTTCGAAGACACGGGCGAATTGACGCTTAACCCGCTCCTTTACATCATGCATTTCCATCTCGCGCCCGGTCTCCCGATGCAAGGAGGTGACCTGCTTACCGGCAATCCCGCAGGGAATGATATGACTAAAGTAGGAAAGGTCCGTGTTCACATTGAAAGCAAATCCATGCATGGTGACCCAGCGACTGCAGCGGACGCCGATGGCACAGATCTTGCGCTCCCTGCCTTTTACGTCGGGGTCCAGCCAAACACCGGTTTCTCCGGCAGAGCGTCCGGCCGGCAAGCCGTATTCGTCCAGAACGCGTATGATGACTTCCTCCAGATTTCGTAAATAACGGCCGATATCCGTACCGAATTTTTCAAGGTCCAGAATCGGATATCCGACGATCTGACCAACACCATGGAAGGTAATATCGCCGCCCCGGTTGGTCTGAAAAAACTGAATGCTACGGTCCCTCATCTCCTCCTCCCCGATCAGCACATGGTCACGATTGCCGCTTTTGCCCAGCGTATACACGGGGGGATGCTCCACGAAAAGCAGGTGGTGCGTGGTGGGCGCAGCTACGGTGGGTGCTGCTGCGTCGGCCCGGTAATAGGCGGACTTGATACGGGTATTCTCTTGCAGCAGCCTTTCCTGGAAGGCCCAGGCCTCCCCGTAGTCCATTCGCCCAAGGTCCCTGAAGTAAATCTGCTGCCGGTCCATTTGATAAAGCAAAAATACCGATAAAAGCAAGTAGTACCTTTGTTGCCATGGCAGAGCCGCTCCCTGACCCGCAACTACAGTCTCCTGAAACGGAGGATGAACTCTATGAGCGGTTCAGCCTGACCGTCGATGCCGGACAGGAACCACTGCGCATCGACAAGTTCCTCATGCAGCGGATCGAGCGCGCTTCACGCAATAAGATCCAGCAGGCCATCCATGCCCACCTGGTTCTGGTGAACAGTAAGGAGGTGCGGCCCAACTACAAGATTAAGCCGGGAGACAGTATCATTCTGTACTCCGACATGAGTCCGGAAGAAACCGATGTGGTCCCGGAACCGGTACCGCTGCACATCATCCACGAGGATGCAGACCTGATGGTGGTGAATAAACCTGCGGGACTCGTGGTGCATCCGGGAAGCGGCAACTACAGCGGTACCCTGCTCAATGGAGTGGCCTGGCATCTTCGGGAAAAACACCCGGGATTGACGGAGCAGGAATTACCCCGTTACGGCCTGGTGCACCGGATCGACAAGAATACCAGCGGGCTGCTGGTACTGGCCAAGACGGATACCGCCATGCGTCAACTGGCCCGTCAGTTCTTTGAACATACGGTGAAGCGGCACTATCTGGCCCTCGTATGGGGCGATCTGGAGAAGGAATCCGGGACCATCATCGCGCACATCGGCCGCCACCAGCGTTACCGAAAGCTGTTCGAAGCCTATCCTGAGGGAGATCACGGCAAGGAAGCCATCACCCACTACCGGGTGTTGGAACGTTTCGGATACGTTACGCTGGTTGAATGCATCCTCGAAACCGGACGTACGCATCAGATCCGGGTCCATATGAAATACCTGGGTCATCCGCTCTTCAGCGATGATACTTATGGGGGTGACCGGATCGTAAAAGGCACCATACATGCGCGATACCGACAATTCGTCGACAATTGCTTCGCGACCTGCACCCGTCAGGCGCTCCACGCCCGCACACTGGGCTTTACGCACCCGACGACCGGTGCAAATCTCTTCTTTGAATCCCCCCTGCCACCCGACATGACGGAAGTGATCGAACGGTGGCGGCAATACAGCCGGCAACGAGGCGGTCTGGAAGGTCCGGGATAAGCCCCCGATTGGATCATTCGTTGAAATCGAACAGCGTGGCTGTGAACATGCCCCGCTCCCGTTTTCGGAAAACCATGTCCCAATTACCGATATAACGCATGAGACGGGGCACCAGATAATCACCGAAGCGGGTCAGCTGTACCTCGATCTGCACGTTGAAGTCATATACACCGGCATCATAACTCAATCCATAGGTTCGGGCCATCACTTCGAAGGTGCTGGCATCGAACCAAGTGACCATGCTGTCTATGACCACTGCATCGCGCTCGAAGGCGCTCAGGTCGGCCCGGGCCCGAACCGTGAAAATATAGCAGGAACGCCCCTCATAATCATCGAGGTCGATCCTGAAATCATAGAGCCGGGCCCGCTCAGGGTCGAAAATATCGATCCGGTCGCCGATAAACGGAATGCCCGGGATCCGCTTTCCCGGATTGAAAAGCAGCAACTTCAGCTGTTCCTTGTGACGTGCCATTCCGGTTTGTGACCGCGGTCTGAAATCGGTACCCTTGACGATATTGGTTTCGCCACAGACCGTCCCGCGGGTGAAAAAGAGTCCTGCGTACA
>JBJOMF010000076.1:0-3269 GCA_046052505.1 Bacteroidota bacterium
CACCACAGGTGCCGATTCGTATGATGGTTTCGACGTTGTATTCCGTGTAGAGTTCGTAGGAGTAGATCCCGATCGACGGGCACCCCATGCCGCTGGCCCCGACCGTTACCGGCTGCCCGCGGTATGTGCCGGTGAAATAGAGCATGTTGCGGACGGAACTGACCAGCAACGGATCCCGGAGGTATCGTTCCGCAATGAAGCGGGCCCGAAGGGGATCACCGGGTAGGAGCACGGTTCGGGCGATCGCTCCGGGCTCGGCACCAATATGTAGGCTCATGTAAGGCTTTTGGCTGACAAGATAATTTTTTGTGGCCAATTAACGACTTTTGCAATCGAAGGGTATCGGAAACGGATCCCTGCCACACAAACGCACACCATGTCTATCACCCGAACGTACGATGCCGTACGCTACAAGACACCCACCGGAAACCGATTGTCATGCAAAGGATGGGTGCAGGAGGCGGCCCTTCGAATGCTGCTGAACAACCTCGACCCTGAAGTGGCAGAACGTCCGGAGGACCTGATCGTATACGGTGGCCGCGGAAAGGCCGCACGCAATTTCGAGTCGCTCGACCGTATCATCGCTTCGCTCAAGGTCTTGGAGAATGACGAATCGCTGCTGATCCAGTCGGGCAAGCCCGTAGGCATCCTGAAAACGCATCCCGACGCCCCCCGGGTGCTGATCAGCAACTCACAACTCGTGCCCAATTGGGCTACCTGGGAACATTTTGATGAGTTGGAACGGAAAGGACTGATGATGTATGGACAGATGACAGCAGGCTCCTGGATCTATATTGGCAGCCAGGGCATTGTACAGGGTACTTATGAGACCTATGCCGCCGTCGCCGACAAGCACTTCGGAGGTTCTCTCAAAGGTACCCTGAACTTTAGGGCGGGGTTGGGGGGTTTGGGGGGGGCACAGCCCCTGGCCATCACGATGAATGATGGGGTGGCCCTGGTCGCCGAAGTGGAAGAGTGGCGGATCGATAAACGGATCGAGACACGTTACCTCGATGAGAAACATACCAGCATCGATGATGCCATCAATGCCGCTCTCCATTACCGGCGGGCCGGACAGGCACGCAGCATCGGGGTACTTTGCAATGCGGTCGACCTGCTGGAGCGGCTGATCCAGCGGGATATCACTCCCGATACCCTGACGGACCAGACCAGTGCTCATGACCCCTTGATCGGCTACCAGCCCCACACACTGAATACAGAGCAGGCACGCATCCTGCGTGAGCGGGATCCGGAATCCTATGTCAAGCGCAGTTATGAAAGTATGCACTTGCATGTCCAGCTACTGCTGCAGTTGATGGACCGTGGTGCCGTCACATTTGATTACGGTAACAACATCCGAGCCCGGGCCAGGGAGTTCGAGGAGCGGCATCCGGAAGACCGGATTCACCATCCCAAGACCTGGGGCCGCTGCTTTGATTTTCCCGGATTCGTGCCGGCCTATATCCGTCCCCTGTTCTGTGAAGGGAAGGGGCCGTTCCGCTGGGCCGCACTGAGTGGGGACCCTGCCGACATCGCCGTAACGGATGAACAGGTACTGTCTATGTTCCCGGAAAACAAGGGGATGGTTCGTTGGATGCGTATGGCTCATGATCGCATCGCCTTTCAGGGATTGCCGGCACGCATCTGCTGGCTGGGTCAGGGTGAACGGGAGAAGGCAGGGCTGGCGTTCAATGAGCTCGTCCGGACCGGAAAGGTTAAGGCACCGATCGTGATCGGCCGTGACCACCTCGACACCGGTTCGGTGGCCTCCCCCAACCGCGAGACCGAAGCCATGCTGGACGGCAGTGATGCCGTGGCCGACTGGCCTCTGCTCAATGCGCTTGTTAACACAGCCGGGGGAGCTTCCTGGGTTTCCCTGCATCATGGCGGGGGAGTGGGTATGGGCTATTCCATACATGCCGGGATGGTCATCGTAGCCGATGGTACGGATGCCGCTGCAGCGCGCCTGTCGCGCGTGTTGCGGAACGACCCGGGAATGGGTGTGATCCGGCATGCCGATGCCGGTTATGATACGGCCCGGGAAACGGCACTGCGATTTGGTCTCGACCTGGATCACCGGGTCCGATAAGGTGTCGGCGATTTAAAAGCTGTATTTCATGCGTACATAAACGGCCGTCGCCTGCATCCGGAATCTCGTCGGATCCCGGTTGAAGAAAGACTGTGCAGTGATGTCCAGATCGAGCGATTCGGCAGCATTCCATGCGAATGAAGGATACAGGATCAGAAAATGCCTTTCGGGCGAATAAATCAGTCCGGCCTGCATCGTTGTTACCGGAGAGAATGTTTTTTGTCCTGCCGCATACACGGAATACCGGAACGGGAATAATTCCTTTGCCGACAGCATGGGACGCAACAGGACCTCCGGTCCAGCCATGCCGGTAGGCTGGCTGTTATATAAAAAGGAAAGGCTGCCGTACCAATCATCCGGAAATGTCCTGTCCAACATCAGGGTCAGCAACAGGACTGCATGGGAACCATTCCCTGTGTTTCGGGGTTGATACACGCTGCATTCCCCTTTGAAACCCGCGGTTCCCAACTGCCCGGCCCAGCCGGTTCCCATGACCCAATCCCTTTCCCAAAGTCCGGCCAAAAATTGAAGATCAAAACGATTTCGGTTGGTTTTGTACAGGGCTGCCGCTATGTGACGATCCGGTTCCTTACCCGGGCGGTATGCGAATTCCCAGGAGTCATTCAGACCGGAACGGTACTGCAGGCGAACAGCATCGGTACCTGCCCGCTCCTCATAGTCGAAGTCGAGCGGATTCCAGCTGTTAAAGAGGTCGTTCGGATTCCAGGTATTGCTGATGCCCCAGTTAATCCGCTGTCTTCCCACCCTGATATCCCACTTCACTGAACGAAACCGCAGGTAGCCTCGATCTACCATGGAATGCAGGATCGCCCCGCGTGATCCCAGCCATCTCACGGAAAGGTGCAGCAACCCTGTGCCGGTATCAAGTTGTCTTGCCAGATCGGGTTGTAGCTGCACGACGTCGCCTGCGAAAAAGCGGTTGCGGATCTCCATACGGGCATCCAGTTTGGATGCGATCGGAACCGTAAGGTTTATCCGGTTATGCAGCAGTATCAACGAGGTTATGGTATCCGGTGAGCGGGGTATCGTGAGGCCCTGCATCACCTTCACATAGCCATTCAGTGAAGCCTTTCTTTCTGTTCCTGTGAGGATGCTGTCCTGCGCCAGCGTCCAGGGACAGTAGCCCAGCACAAGCACTATCATGGCCGCGAATTTCATG
>JBJOMF010000077.1:0-10903 GCA_046052505.1 Bacteroidota bacterium
TTGGCCAGGATCGTGGTGATGGCCGCAGTCAGGGTGGTCTTACCATGGTCGATGTGGCCGATGGTTCCCACGTTCACGTGAGGTTTGTCCCTTTTAAAGGTCTCTTTCGTTGCCATTGTTATGTGTTTTTTAGGTTGTGTTTACGAAAACATTTATGATCGTCGGCCCGGCCTATCTGACCGGCTGGAGCCGTTGATGAGAATTGAACTCACGACCTCTTCCTTACCAAGGAAGTGCTCTACCACTGAGCTACAACGGCTGGTGCATTCGCCGTTCGCCACCGGTCTGCCGGATGGATCCGGACCGACCGGGCCGGTGAAGCGGCAACCGGAGCGGGAGACCGGGCTCGAACCGGCCACCTGAAGCTTGGAAGGCTACCGCTCTACCAAATGAGCTACTCCCGCTTGTACCCGCCCGGCACTCGCCCAGGCGGATGATAAAAAAGAACTTCTCGTGCCTGCCTTCGCTTTCACGACGGCAGGGGTGTGGGCAAGGATGGATTCGAACCACCGAACTCCGAAGAGGACAGATTTACAGTCTGTTGCCGTTGGCCACTTGGCTACTTGCCCGGTCAAATGTCGCCAGCCACACGGAGCGCCGGTTCCATTCAGAGCCACTTGTCGGAATCGAACCAACGACCTACTGATTACAAATCAGTTGCTCTACCTGCTGAGCTAAAGTGGCATGTATCATGCCCGCCGGAATCCTTCGACACAGCTCAGGAGATCAGGGCGGTCGGAGCAATAAAGAGCTACCCCCGTTTAACGGGGAGGCAAAGGTAAGGGAAAATGAATATTGTAAAAATTTTGGGGGGCATTTCTTGGCCCCGAAAGGACAAAAAAAGACCCCCCGAAGGAGGTCGCAGGTATCGTCAGGCGGCTTCCCGCTCCTTGGTGCGCTTGATCTGGCTGATAAGAGAATCCAAGGCATCATCGAACGACTGCTCGAACGACTTGCTGGTGGCCTTCACAAAGAACCGGTGACGGGGTACATGGACCCGGATCTCGGCCACTTTGTCCTTGATGGCATGCACCACATTGTCGAGCTTGAGGAATACGTTCACCTCGATGACCCGTTCATGAAAATTGGTCAGTTTCTGCAGTTTCAGGTTCACATGATCGATCAGCTTCCGGTCCGCAGTGAAACGGACCGATTGGATGGTTACGTTCATGGCGTCTTTTTTTTCGGTGAGACAATAAGGAAAGAACTAGGACGGACCGATCGGGGTCCGCTCTTGTAAGTTAAGAAAATAAAGGAGGGCTTCAAAATCGGTTTCGGATCTCAAGACCGGGGATGGGCCTTGCGATGGACATCCCGAAGTTTCTCGATGGTCGTATGGGTGTAGACCTGGGTGGCCGCCAGGCTGCTGTGGCCAAGCAACTCCTTGACTGCGTTTAGACTAGCCCCGTTGTTCATCAGGTGGGTCGCAAAGGAGTGCCGAAGCACATGCGGGCTCCTTTTATCGAGCGTACTGGCCTGGGACAGGTACTCATTGACCAGCTTCCACGCGTATTTCGGGTAAAGTTTCCGCCCCCTTTCGGTTACTAAAAGTACCGCGTCCACGCTCGCCCCGGTCCCGAAACGCTTTCGCTTTTCTGCCACATAGTTCCGGATCAGGTTACATACGGACGGCTCCAGCGGCAGGATGCGCTCCTTGTTTCCCTTGCCAACCACTTTTACCTGATGGGCCGGCAGGTCGATCTGTTGCTCCCGAAGGTTCAACAACTCACTCAAACGCATCCCGGTTGCATAAAAAACCGTGATCAGCAACCGGGCATTCAGGCCCTTCCAATCCTCCCCGCCCCGTTCCAGCATGTCCAACAGGCCAACAGCCTCCTCTTCCTTGACAAAAGAAGGCAGCTTGCTGCCGACCTTGGGAGCGATGATCTTGTACATGGGACTGGCATCCATTAGTCCGGTGCGAACTGCATGCTTGAAAAAGGATTTGAGGCTGGAAATCTTTCGATTCAGCGTTTTTGACGTAAGACCCCGCTCTTTTTCTGCGGCCAGCCAGCTGCGGATGTACGCCGCCTTCACCTCAGCCAATGCCCCTACCTGATAGACGTCCTGTAGATAATCGATGAAAGATGTCAGATCGGCCCGGTAGGCCTCCCGCGTATGGGAGGAATACCGTCGCTCAAAAGTGAGATAGTCGAGAAACGGCTGGAGCAACTGTGAATTTGTGGAGGACATGGCAATTCAGGCGATGGGACCGGAATAAAAAAAGATAGCTGTAAAGCTAGTGAAACTTTACAGCTATCCGGATATCCCGCGAGAACGGCGACTTATAACTCGATCTTGCCGCTGGCGATCTGTTGCTTGTACACAGCTTTCAATACCTCGCCCCTGCGTTTGACAGAAGGCTTGGTGAAAGACTGGCGGGCCCGAAGTTGAAGGAGTACTTTGGACTTCTCGAACTTCTTCTTGTACTTCTTCAGCGCCTTGTCGATGTTCTCGCAATCTTTTGAATCGATAATCAGCATAATGATATACCTCCTCTGGTATTTTTTGAGGCAGCAAAGATAGCCCTATATTTTGAATAAACAAAGCCGTGAAAACCAAGATCCCATCGAAATCTATTTGATTGATATTGTTGATATTCGGGGTTTAAAAGACATCCACAGGACCTGCGTATTCCCTATTTTTAAAAAAAATGCCATGAACCCCGCCCCAGGGCTTCGAACCCACTATCCGGCCTTGGATGGCCTCCGTGGCATGGCCATCCTGCTTGTGGTGTTCTTCCACAACTTCGGTTTCATCCGCAGTTCCAATTTTGGCTGGCTGGGGGTAGACCTGTTCTTCGTGCTCTCGGGTTTTCTGATCACCGGGATCCTGATGGACGAGAAAGAGCAGCCCGGTTTTTTGCGCCGCTTCTACCTCCGACGGATTTTTCGCATCTTCCCGTTGTACTACGCCGTATTGATCCTGTTCCTGATCGTATGCCCGATGCTTGGTTGGTTCAGGATGGAACTGAACTACTATCAGGAAAACCAGTGGTGGCTATGGGCCTACTTGCAAAACTGGCTCTACTCCTTCCGGCTTGAATCGGGAGCCACGCTGTTGAATCATTTCTGGTCGCTCGCCGTCGAGGAGCAGTTCTACCTGATCTGGCCCTTCCTGGTCCTGTGGATCCGAAAACCGCAGGCCCTTTTCAGGGTGATGTCCTTTCTGCTGATCGCGGTCCTGGCGGCACGATCCGCAGTATGGATGGCCGGCCGCTCCGACGTGAATTACACGACGCTGTACACCTTTACCCGCATTGACGGTATCTGCATCGGAAGCATGCTGGCCCTGCTGATGCGGTCCCGGCCCGAATTGATCGGCCGATATTTCGCGATCATCGTCATGGGCCTCGCCGGCCTGAACTATGTCTTTTATTTTGTGAACCAGGCCGCCGGAAGTCAGTATCCCTATTTTGCTTTCGTAGGCTATACGACCTTCTGTGCCCTTTTCGCCCTCCTGGTTCATGAACTGGTAAAGGGGACCTCTCCTTTGTTGGATCGCATGTTCAGGATGCCCCCCCTTCGGTACCTGGGAAAGATATCCTATGGATTCTATGTGTTCCACTGGCCGGTGTATGTCCTGACCCGCCCCCCGCTGAACCAGTGGCTGCAATCGGATCTCGTACTCTCCCCCAAACAATCCGAGTTGGCTGTTGCGGTCGTATCAACGACGCTGGCCCTCCTACTCAGCATCCTGAGCTATCATACGTATGAACGGTATTTTCTTACGATGAAAGAACGCTATGCCCGAAGTTGAAAACCCGAGCCTGCTTCGGGCCGGGCATACTCAGTACCGATCGCAGTATACATTTGCCAAATGAACACCCCCCTCTTCCCCCCGATCCGGATACTCACCGTCATTGTACCCTGCTACAATGAGGAGTCCTATATCCGAACGGTAGTGGAGCGTCTGAGGGCAGTACAGACCGATCCGCCGGTCGAACTTGATATAGTGGTGGTAAACGACGGATCGACGGATGCCACCCGAACCATACTGGAGGAAGTACGGGTCCGCTACACGAAAGATCCCATACGGGTCATACACATCCCCGGCAATCGCGGGAAGGGTTTTGCCATCCGGTCCGCTCTCCCCTCCGTCCGAGGCGAGGCCGTGATGATCCAGGATGCAGACCTCGAGTACGATCCACAGGACATCCACCAGCTGCTGACCCCGCTGCAACGGAATGAGGCCGATGTGGTCATCGGTTCCCGTTTCAGGGGTCCCGGACCACACAAAGGGCCCTTTTTCCTGCACAAATGGGTGAACAAGATATACACGCTGGTCTCCAATTTGCTGACCGGACAGCGGCTGACGGATATTCACAGCTGCTACAAGCTGTTCCGCACCGATGTCATCCGCCACATCCCACTGAAGGAGGATCGGTTCGGATTCGATCCGGAAGTGATCGCCCGACTTTCACACATGAAAGAGGTTCGGATACGGGAAGTAGGCATAACTTACCGGGGCCGAAATTTCAAAGAGGGGAAGAAGATCCATTTTGCGGATGGGTTCCGGGCCTTCTATTGCATCATACGATACAACCTCTTTCCCGGAAAAAAAGGACCCCATGAAACCCGCTGACCCGATCGGACAAACGGCGCTCGACATTCTCAGTACGGCGGACCGGTTCAATGCCTGGATGTACGGCCGTATCGCCCCGTATATCAGCGGGCAGGTACTGGAGATCGGGGCAGGCCTGGGAAATATCACACGCCACATGCTGAACAAGGGCCATGAGGTCACGACAGCTGATGTGGACCCCTACTATATAGGGCAGCTGCAGCATCGATTCGCCCAGTTTCCCAATCATAAGGAAACCCTGTTGCTGGACCTGCAGGATGCGCACACCGAAGAAATACGCTCACCGTATGGCGGACGTTTCGATACCGTGGTACTTTTGAATGTCATCGAACACCTGCCCGATGAAACAGGGGCACTGCAACGATGCCGCTTCCTGCTGAGGCCGGGCGGTCGGCTGATCGTACTCGCCCCCTCTTACGCCTGGCTCTTTTCCCGGATGGACCGAGAACTCGGCCATTGCCGGCGGTATCGGTCGGGGCAACTGAGAAAAACCCTGTCCGACAACGGATTCCAGATAGAACGTTCCTTTTATTTCAACTTCCTCGGCATCTTCGGATGGCTGATCGGAAAATGGAGGAACCAGCAAGTTCTTCAACAGGATCAAATGCGTATTTTCAACAAACTCGTACCGGTCGGCAAGCTGCTGGACAGGCTAGTATTCCGCTCGGCCGGACTTTCCAGTATCGTGATCGCAATCAAGCCCAAGGAGAACGACTGATGCTGCAACAACTCTTTTATGTAACGATCATCACAGCGACCTTCCTGCTCTGGGGCCTGCCCTTATATCTCCTTGCAAGCAGGTACCAGAGCTTCCTTGACTTCTGGGCACCCACCGTACTTTCCAAACTGTGCTTGCTCTTTTTCAGCGGGCTGGTCACCGTATCGGTACTGACGAACTGGGCCGTGCTGGTCTTGCCCGCAGACCACCGCTTGCTGACAGGACTGATTATCGCCGGAGGGGCCCTGGCCGCACGGAACAAAAAACAAGTGGCGGAGCTCCTACGGATGTGGCGATTCGGACCCGCGACATACCGTCACCGGATCGCTTTGGGCTTCTTGCTTTGTGGTGGCGTCACCCTGCTGCTGCTGGGCATATTGCAGCCCGTGCATCCCGATACCAATATCTACCACGTACAGATCGTACGGTGGACGAATGAATACGGCACTGTACCGGGTGTTGCCAACCTGTTCGCCCGTTATGGCCTGAACTCGGCATGGTTCAATCTGGTCGCCCTCTTTAAAATGCCGTTCTTCGGAATGGCTAACTATACCTGGCTCAATACAACCGTTGCCCTTTGGTTCCTGCTTTGGCTTTGCGATAAATGGCTGCAGGACCGGCCGGATCCGGCCGGGAACGGAACCCGCAACACCCTGCGCCCATTCTACCTGCTGGTCATGGTCTATTGCTTTTTCGAATGGGAGATCATCCGGGATGCGGCCAACTCCGCCAATTATGATTTCATCGTATTCGCCCTGATGTTCATCGTCCTCTCCGGAATGCTGCAATCACTGCTGGAACACCGGAAGGAAACCGTGGGCGACCTGATCCTGTACCTGATCGCTGCCTGCAGCCTGATCACGTTCAAACTATCAGGCATGTTCTTGCTGGGGGCGGTACTGGTGAGCCTGCTCCGCATCCGTAAACGGACCGGATGGTTCCTTGCCATGCTGACCAGTGCCCTGATCCTGCCGCCCCTGCTAATAAAGAACTATATCACCAGCGGCTATCCACTCTTTCCTCTTTCGTTTGCACCGCTGGCGCCGGACTGGCAGGTGCCCCAAGGTATCACGGACCACCTCAGGCAATATATCTATGTTTCTAACCGCCTGTACAATCAACGGTTCTCCATGGCGGCCGTTCCGGAACTGATGCACCTGCCCTGGCTGGCCCTTTGGTTCAAGGGACTGCTCCTACAGCAGAAGATCGTTGTATCTCTGGCCATAGCATCCCCGTTGTGCCTGCTGGCACCCATCGGGCCGCGAGACCTGCGAAAAAAAATGATCCTGCTCTTCGCAGCGATCGCATCCATGTTCATCGGGTGGATGCTCACCGCCCCCTCACCCCGGTTCGCTTACGGCTTCCTGCTGATCATGGCTTTCATCCCGGTCAGTCTGTTGCTTCGCAGCAAAATCACCGAACCCGTTCAGTCCGGCATCTTATTGCTTTTGTGCGGCAGCCTGATCTTCTACGCTGCCAGAAAAACAGCGTTGCTGCATGGCGATGCCACCTACCTGCTGCATACCATGCAGATCAAGGAATCGAGATCGGAGCGTATCGATTTGAACGGCCATGAATTCCGGCTGCCGTACCTATTTCCGGATTCCTGGAAGCGGGATTGCCGGGACAATCTGCTGCCCTGTATCTTTCAGCGGAATCCGTACCTGCAATACCGGGGTGACGAACCCGGTCAGGGCTTTCGGATGAGGCCCCTGCCCGACAGCGTTTTTATCAGAAATTATATTTACTGACATGCGCCAAGCCGGTAACTTCCTATACAATCGCCCGCTGCTCCTGCTCGCAATCTTCGGCGCGATCGCATACTTGCCAGTCCTGCTCCCGTTTTTCCACCTGAAGAACGATCTGATCACCCAAAACCTGCCTACGCGGTTCGTATTCGGAGAAACGCTCTATTCCGGATATGAACCGTTTTGGAATCCCTTTCTCTCGAACGGCATTCCGCAGTACGGTGATATGAACAACGGATTCTGGAATCCCGTTCAATGGCTGATCGGATCGGTTACCGGTTACTCGCTTCTGTCGATCACCCTTGAGGAGTTTTTCTACCTGATACTCGGAGGCTGGGGGATCTACCTTGTTGCAAAGGACCAATTCGATAAAGGCACGAGCCTGATGACCGCAATGGCATACATGACCTGTGGTTACGTGACGGGGCATCTCCAATATTTCTGTTGGATCACGGGTGCAGGTTTCTTCCCCTATGTACTGCTTTTTTTCCTGCGGTCGCTGCGGGAGCCGGTCTGGAGGAATTTTCTGTCCGGCGGCTTGAGCATTTTCCTGTTCACGGCCGCTACCCATCCGGGGCTGCAGATCGGGGCCCTGTACTTTTTTCTATTCCTGACCGTATTCCTGTGGGTGAACCGCAAGGGGATGACAAAAGGCTATCACACCCGCCATTTCATCCCCTCACTCCTCCTGCTTCTTGGCTGCGGTGCGCTGGCATCGACGGTCGTCATCGTCAGCAATCTGGATATATTGCCGCATCTCACACGCTCGGGCAAGGTTCCTCTCGAACAGGCCCTCTGGCATCCTACCACCTGGCCCTCCTACCTGTCTCAACTGTTCCCGTTAGCCGTGCAGAAAGGGGATTTTTTCCGCACGGATATCGGCATGCGGAACACCTATCTGGGACTGGCAAACCTGACCGGACTGTTGGTCTGTATCCGGTATCTGTTCCGTCGTTCCTGGTCCGTAGCAGTCATTGCATGGCTTTTTTTCCTGCTTCTGTCATCCGGTGGATTCTTCAAAGTGTTGGCCTGGAACTACCTGCCCCTGTTGGGTACCGTACGTCTGAACGGCGAATTCACCTACTTCGTCCTGCTGATCCTGTTGGGCTTCGGAGCGATGGGCCTCCAGCGGCTACGATCGCTGAAAGAGGTCTTGACGCCCCTGCGGATCCTGAAGATCCTGAGCCGGATCTGCATCGTCACAACCCTGACCGCCGTCATCGGAATGTACATGACCGGTGATTCCATATTCGTGGAAGGCCCACTGCATGTTTCGGGAAAAGCGTGGGTCAAGGCCGTGATCGAACAGTGCAGTTTCTGGGACCTCCTTCTCATCCAATCGCTGATCCAATGGCCCTTCCTGTTGGCGATGAAACAAGAAACCTGGAACCCGTATCGGATCGCGCTGATCGGCTCCATCAACCTGATCGTAACGACCTGGGCCATCCTTCCGTTCACGGGCCTGGGCATGCGGTCCCGAAACGAGGTACAGTCAGTGATCGACACATTCGGGCGAGGCATACCGGAACAACCCCTGGTTCCGGTGCGTTCGGCCAGCTATATCCGACCGGATGATGAAGCTGCCTATATGCTGATCGCCTCGTACAGCCGTCGGATCGGATCGGTACGGCCCGACCAATACCCCATACAACTGAAGACGAATAGCCGGTTCGTGACGGACAGCGTGACCTACGCATTCATGCAGAAACAACCCGTATTATTCGTAAGCAGTGATACGACCGTTACCGCCACCACCCGGCACGACGACTCCCTGATCCGGATCCATCGAATGGGTCCCGGCTATTTGAATTGCACGGTACGGAACGATACCGGAAGGTGGCTGATTTGGCAACAGAATAATTATGCATATTGGTCGGTAACGGTGAACGGCATCAAGGCACGTCCGGCGACGGCCTACCACGCATTCATGGCCGTACGTCTACAAAAAGGGGTGCAGGAAGTGACCTTCCGATTCGTCCCCGTCCCGGTGAAGCGAGCGATGATCGTATCGGCCGTCTTCATCGCGACCTTCCTGATATTGCTGCTTTCGCCTAGATTCTCCGGAAAAAGGGTATTCAGATGACCTTACCGCGTAAGGCCTGACCGATGGCCTGGTCCATCAGGCGCTCGGCATAAGGGCGGGATCTTTCATTGAGACGCTCGATACCGGCAAGAATGGCATCTTTGTCCGATCCTTCAAGCAAACGATCGAGTTCTGTGAGTGCCGACTGTGTGCCTGATACCTCCTCCTCGCTGAGGAAGGTCCGATTCTTATCCATGAAATGCCGGGTAGTGTCTATCAGGAGGCGTGCCTCGGTACGGGCCTCTGCCAGGGCCCGATGCTGCATGTCATCACGGGCGTGGGAGATGGATTCCAGCAGCATGCGCTCCACATCCGAATCAGTAAGCCCGTATTGCGGACGCACTTCAATACTTTGTTCGACGCCGCTGCGCAATTCGCGGGCTTTGACGACAAGTATCCCATCTGCGTTCACCAAAAAGGAGATCTCGACCTTCGGAAGTCCGGCAGGCATGCCCGGAATACCGGTGAGATCGAATTCCGCCAGCTTCCGATTATCCTTCACCAGGTCTCGCTCACCCTGATACACGGCGATCCGTATGCCTGATTGACCGTCTTTCTGGGTCGTGTATTGACGGGAGGCCCTTGAGGGGATCTTCGAATTGCGGGGGATCAGCACATCCATGAGACCGCCCATCGTCTCGATACCCAGTGACAATGGAGTGATGTCGAGCAACAGAAAATCCGTATTGTTCCCAGCAAGGATATCCGCCTGAACGGCTGCACCCAAAGCGACGACCTCATCCGGATTCAGCTCCACATGGGGATCTCGGCCAAAAAAAGTACGAACGCGTTCCCGAACGAACGGGATCCGCGTAGAGCCGCCAACGAGTACCACTTCATCGATATCGGAAACGCTCAGTCCGGCGTCGACGAGGGCGTTTTGGCAGCAAAAGAGGGTTCGCTCCACATAGGGACGTATGGAGGCTTCCAACTCGGAACGGCTGAGATTCACAGGCCTGCCGTCGATGCTGCCTTCGAAATATTCCTGATCGGTCAATGCGATCTTCGCCTGTTCAGCAGTGAGCCGCAGCTGCTGGGCAAACTGCCGGTCTTGCTGCGCGCGCTCGGACACAAGACCCAGGGAGCCGGCCCAAAAAGCGCTGATGGCCCTGTCAAGATCATCACCACCGAGATAGGTATCCCCGTTGGTGGCGAGCACGTCGAATACACCGCCACTGATTCGCAGAATCGAGATGTCGAAGGTCCCGCCGCCAAGATCATACACGGCGATGGTCCTGGTGTCGTTGGTGTCAAGCCCCAGGCCGTAAGCCAGGCTGGCGGCCGTCGGTTCATTTACGATCCGCAATACATCCAGTCCGGCCAGCTTGCCGGCATCGCGGGTAGCTTGCCGCTGGGCGTCGTTGAAATAGGCCGGCACCGTGATGACGGCCTGGCTGACCGCTTCACCGAGCGCGACCTCGGCCCGCGACTTCAGCTCGCGCAAGACAAACGCGCTCAGCTCGGGCGGCGTGTACAGCTTGCCCTTGACCGCGATGCGAACAGCGCTCGAACCCTCGGCGCGGTGCACCTGGTAGGGCAGCATCCCCAACTCGGCGACCACCTCTTCGGCCGAGCGGCCCATCATCCGCTTGACGCTGTACAGCGTGCGGTCGGGCTGGGTCGCCACCTGCGCATCGGCCGGCACGCCGACGTGGGCGAACTGGCCCACCTCGTCGAACGCGATGACGCTCGGCACCAGCCGTCCGTGCGGCCCCGACAGCACCTGCGGACGGCCGTCGTCGCCCACCCGCGCCACCAGGCTGTTGGTCG
>JBJOMF010000078.1:0-4434 GCA_046052505.1 Bacteroidota bacterium
CAGAGCTTGTGCATGAGGACGAAGCTCCGGTTCACGAAATTTCCGAAGATGGCCACCAGTTCGCTGTTGACGGCGTCCTGGAATCCCTTCCAGCTGAAATCACTATCCTTGGTTTCCGGTGCGATCTGTGTCAGGTAGTACCGCAGCATATCTACACAGGCGCCGCCGCCGTTTTCCTGCTTCACGAAATCCTGGATATAATCACGCATATCGAGTTTCCAGTTACGGCTGGTACTCATCTTATCGCCCTCAAGATTGAGGAACTCGTTGGCCGGCACGTTCTCCGGGAGGATGTATCCATGTAATTTCAGCATCACCGGAAAGATGATGCAATGGAAAACGATATTGTCCTTTCCGATGAAATGTACCAGCTTCGTGCCTTCGTCTTCCCAGTAGGGACGCCAGTCTTTTCCCGTGTCGAGGGCCCATTGCTTGGTCGCGCTGATGTATCCGATGGGGGCATCGAACCACACATACAGGACTTTTCCCTCCCGTCCCGGAACCAGCTCTGGTAGTGCCACCCCCCAGTCGAGGTCACGCGTCACGGCTCGTGACTGCAATCCCCCATCGATCCAGCCTTTACATTGTCCCAGAACCGTTGGACGCCAGTCGTCCCGGTGTTGTTCCAGGATCCAATGGCGCAGGAAATCCTCGTGTTTCCCCAGGGGCAGGTACCAATGCGTTGTTCGGCGTTTTACGGGCGGTTGTCCGCTGAGGGTGCTTACAGGGTTCAGGAGTTCATCGGGACTGAGGGTACGTCCGCAGGTTTCGCATTGGTCTCCAAAGGCCCGGTCGCTTCCGCAGGAGGGGCAGGTGCCCCGGATATAGCGGTCGGCCAGAAAGGTGGATGCACTTTCGTCGAAATATTGTTCCGCTTCCTGTTGTTCGAGTGCGCCGGCTTCGTACAGTTTCGTGAAGAATTCCTGGGCGGTCCGATGGTGAAGGGGCTCACTGGTACGGTGGTAAATGTCAAAGGAGATCGACAGGTCCTCGAAATCCTGCTTCATCGCTTCGTGGTATTTGTCGATGATGGCCCGGGGTGTCGTTCCTTCCCGCGCGGCCTGGATCGGGATGGCGGTACCGTGTTCATCGCTGCCGCAGACAAACACCACATCCCGGCGTTGGGCACGCAGGTAGCGGACATAGATATCCGCGGGTATGTATGCCCCGGCCAGGTGCCCGATGTGCTTGAGCCCGTTGGCGTAGGGAAGGGCGGAGGTGACCAGGTATCGCTGGGGTTGTGTCATTATGGGCTGATATGTGTGCGAAATTACCGGAAACCCTTCCATCACCCAAACGGATGGAGGTCAGCTGCTTCGTCAAACGGATGGTGACCGATTGCCTTCTGCGCAGTAACTTGCCACAAATGCTCCGTTGATGATCCGGTTTCCGCCCCGCCTGCACAAGGGCGATTGCATCGGTCTGGTTTGTCCGGCAGGTTACATGCCTGCTGAAAAAGTACGTTCCTGTGTTCGCAGTCTCACCGAATGGGGCTATCAGGTGCGGTTGGGAAAGACCGTAGGGGGGGATTCGCGGGTTTATTTTTCAGGTTCGGATGCCGAGCGGCTGGCTGACCTGCAGGCGATGCTCGATGATGACAGCGTCCGGGCCATCCTCTGCGCTCGGGGTGGTTATGGTACGGGGCGGATCATCGACCGGCTGGACTTCACGCGGTTCCGAAAACAGCCAAAGTGGATCATCGGTTACAGTGACATCACCGTACTTCACAGCCATCTCTATTCCCGCTATTACATCTCATCTCTGCATGCACCGATGGCGGGGGCCTTCAACGATGGTGGTCATGCAACTGAATTCGTATTATCCTTACGCCGGGCACTCGAAGGCCGACGGATGCGGTATCGCTGCGAGCCGCATCCTTTCAACCGGAGGGGGCAGGCCATGGGGGAGCTGGTCGGGGGGAATCTCGCGTTGCTGGCACATGCGGTCGGTACGTCCTCCGACCTGAACACGGCCGGGCGGATCCTTTTTATCGAGGATGTAGGGGAATACCTGTACAATATCGACCGGATGATGCACCAGCTCAAACGCAGCGGCAAGCTGGATCATCTGGCCGGACTGGTCGTGGGTGGTTTCACCGAGTGCAAGGATACGGAGCGACCATTCGGGCAAGCGGCCTACGAGATCATTCGGGATATCGTTTCCGAATATGCCTATCCTGTCTGCTTCGATTTTCCGGTAAGTCATACTGACCGCAACTACGCTCTTAAGTTGGGGGCCGGGGTGAAGCTGCGGGTCAGCCCCCGTGTCGTTTCGCTGGAGGAGTGATCAGTCGGTCCGGGGCGTGATGACGAACCGTCCGGAGGCGCTGACCCGGAGATAGGACTGTTCCGCGATGGCAGTGTTCTGTACGGTGATGCGCGAGTCCAGTTCCAGGCTCAGGTCGGGATACATCCGTGCGGTGATGTGGACCTCCGTTTTTTTCTGATTCCCTCCTGCCGCCACCTTCACGAAGGAAATAAACTCCCCGTTCTTTCGGAGGGATACCAGATAGGTCGTATGTGAATGGTTCGTATCGTTCTTGCGTTTCTCCTCTTCCACCAAAACCAGATCGAAATGCTCGCGGGTCGTTACGCGGCCTGCGAGGAAGAACTGCCGGGTCTTGAACGGATTCGGATTCTTATCCGGTAACAGCCGGGCAAACCACTTCCGCACCGTCAGGCTGTCGATCGGTACCAGTTGACCGGGTGCCGCCTCGAAAACGATCCCGTCCGTCAGGTCAAGCTCGTGCGTGCCGGCCAATACCTGTTCGTATTGAAGCTGTGCTTGCGCGTTCGGCGCCAGGGGCAGTGCCAATAGCAGCAGGAGAGCCAGGCGTTTCATCCGTAAAAATTAGGGAATCTTTCCGAATGTGTGGGAGCTTTCGGCCGTATCGAGCTAAATCGTTGAGGATCCGGTATTGCGATCCTGTCGACGATTCTATCGTTGCAGCAGGGAATCGAGTTTGCGGATGATTTCCGGGTACTCGAACAGGTTGTTGTGGGATCCGCCTTTGACCGTGATGAGTTCATCGCCCGGTTTGAACAGTTGTTCCAGGCGTCGGGCGTTGCGGTAGGTGACGACCAGGTCGGCCGTACCATGGAAAAGGGTCACGGGTGCCCGCACGTTCTGCAGGTAACGGTGGGTCGGCAGTTGGTATTTGAGCAGCCATCGGACCGGATAGATGGGCAGGTAGTGACGTACCACCGATGGAAAATCGTAATACGGGGTTTCAAGGATCAGCCGTTTACAGTCGCGAACCGATGCCAGCTGGGCCGCGATTCCGGTGCCCATGCTTTTCCCGTAGATGATGATGCTGTCGGCAGCGAATCGTTTGATCGCAATGCGATAGGTCTGCAGGGCCCAGTCGTACAGTTTGCGCTCCGTGAGTTTTCCGGTGCTTTTGCCGAATCCCGGGTAATCGATCATCAGCACCTCATACCCGTTTCGGGTGAAGGGCGGGATGTATTTCAGGTACCAAGATATGTTTTTCTTGTTGCCGTGAAAGTAGAGTACGATCCCTCGCCGGGTCGTTTCTGTCGTTGGGAAATCGATCAGATTGAGAGTGTCCTTTTCATTGATCGGGATGCTGATGTCGCGGTGTGGTCCGGGGATCTCGTACCGGTGATCGCGGTGAAGGGCTACCGGATGAAAGAGCACGGCATCCTGCAGCAGATACAGGGCCGCGCCGCCCAGGAGGTATACCAGGAGCGTGATTTTAAGAATGCGGATCACGGAGCGTATTTTCATACGGATCGTTTCATGTCGGGTGACGGGCGGTCATTCCTTCAAAATATCGCGTAAGAAATTATGGTAGTCGTCGAATCCGGGCAGGTTGTTGTGCCCACCGCCCGGGATCCGAATGAGGGTGATCCGTTCCGGGCGGATCTGTTGCAGGGCCACACTGTGCCGGAAGGGTATGAGCCAATCACGGGTGCCATGCAGGATGTACGTATGGCATTTCACACGCGTGATCCATTGGTCGGTACGGAGGTGATAGCGCAGTACGAGGCGTACGGGCAGTATGGGAAGGAACCGTTCCACCACCTTTCGAAAGCTGTAGTAGGGCGCATCCAGTATCAGATACCGCGGGTTGTTGTCGGCTGCCAGGCGGGTGGCAAAGCCGCTGCCCATGCTGCGGCCATACACGATAAGGTGGTCTTCGGAATATTGTTCCCTCAGCCGGTCATAAACGAACTGCATATCGGCGAGCATGTCCTTTTCGCTGCGTTTTCCCGTGCTCTTGCCAAACCCGCGATAGTCTACAAGTACGACATCATAGTTATACCGGTAGAAATCCCGTGCATAACGGGCCCATCCCTTGATGCTGCGGGTGTTGCCATGTAAGTACAGGATTAGTCCCCGGGGTTCGTTGCGGTAGAAATGCAGGGCGTTGATCCGCACGCCGGGTTCTATGTCGAAGAAATATTCCCGGAA
>JBJOMF010000079.1:0-4560 GCA_046052505.1 Bacteroidota bacterium
GCATCACGCTGAATACCCTCAGTCCGGAGTTGCGGGACCGGGTACGGGAACAGGCCAACAAGGATTTCAGCGCAAGCGATGCCATCATGGGTCGCTGCATCTGTACGTCGGTGAGCCTGCTGTGGACGGAGGAACAACTGACCGAAAAAGGAACCCGCATCGCTGATACCGTCAGAAAAGTGCTGAAAGACGCTGCTGCCTGAAGCGGCAGCCTTACCTCTTCAAAAAATGGATCAGGGCAGAGGCCCGCGCGCATGGGGTTTCCGTTCCAGGCGATCTACATAATCGACCGACCCCAGCCTGAACCGCAGGGGCATCGGTGTCCACATATCGCGCAGCAGCTCCTGTCTGCAAAAAAAACCCAGATGACGGGTATAATAAGACGGAGACACTGGGTTGGATTGTGAAGGCCGGGGCATCAGAGCGCTCGAATTCACTGAAAGTAAGGAACGGGGAGATCGCAGATGCTCCAACCCCATCGGGATCCGCATCGGCCCGAAAGAGCCCTGTGTCATTCCCCGGAACGGCAACCAGACGAACAGGAGCAACGCTATTTTAAGAGTTCCTTGCATCAGAAGCTAAAAACAGATTCTAAATTTACGGCATTATTTTTGCCCCGGCCGCACCCTTTTCAGCAGGTATCAAACTCCCAACCCATGGCCCTGAGCCAGCACCTTCAGCAAAAACTCCTCCAGAAGCTCTCGCCCCAGCAGATACAGCTGATGAAGCTGTTGCAGGTACCGACCGCCAACCTGGAGACCCGCATCAAGGAAGAGTTGGAGGAGAATCCCGCTCTGGAACTCGACGAGGGATCGCATGCGGAAGGGGCCGATGAACTCAAGGATGAATTCAGCGAGGACGAGGCCGCCGAAGCGGAAGAACCGGATGGCAGCGAGGACGAATACGATACGATCGATATCAGCGACTATGTGCAGGACGGAGATGACGAGGTGGGCGATTACCGGCTGCGGGACGACAACTATCCTGAAGCCGATGAGGAGCGGCAGCTGCCCTGGAAGGCAGAAACCAGTTTCTACGAACAACTCACCGCACAGCTCGGCCTGCTGAACCTCGAGGAACGTGAACAAGCCATCGCCTCCCATATCGTGGGAAGTATCGATGAGGATGGCTACCTGCGGCGCGATACGTCGGCCATCGTGGACGACCTGGCCTTCCGGCAAAACATACAGGCCAGCGAACAGGAAGTGGAAACCCTGATCCGAAGCATCCAGCAGTTCGACCCCCCGGGCGTCTGCGCCCGTGACCTGCGGGAATGCCTGCTGATCCAGCTGCACCGCCAAAAAGCAGAAGCCTCACCCAACAACGATGGCGAGCAGACCCTCGAGCTGGCGATCCGGGCTCTGACCAAATACTTCGATGAATTCACCAAGAAACATTACGAGAAGATCCAGCGCGGGCTCGATATCACGGATGAACAGCTTCGGGAACTGATCCAGTGGATCGTTCGGCTCAACCCCAAGCCCGGAGGCAACCTGAGCGAGATGAACAAGGCGGAGACCTATGTGGTGCCCGACTTCTTCATTGCCAATAACGGCGGCAAGCTCGAACTCACCCTCAATGGCCGAAACGCCCCCGAGCTCCGCATCAGCGAAGGGTACCGCGATATGCTGAAAGACTATGAGCGCGGCGCCAAGAAGGACAAGCGGCAAAAAGAAGCCGTGCTGTTCATCAAACAGAAGATCGATGCGGCCCGCTGGTTCATCGATGCCATCAAACAACGGCAGCAGACCCTGCTGCTGACCATGACCGCGATCCTGGAACACCAACAGGATTTTTTCCTAACAGGCGATGAGACCGAGATGAGACCCATGATCCTGAAGGATATTGCCGGAAAGACCGGGCTGGACATCTCGACCGTGAGCCGGGTGGCCAACAGCAAGTTCGTGCAGACGGAGTTCGGCACGTACCGGCTCAAGTTCTTCTTCAGCGAGTCGCTCAGCACCGACAGCGGCGAAGAAGTGTCTACCCGGGAGGTGAAAAAGATCCTGAGCGACCTGATCGGAGAGGAAGACAAGAGGCATCCGCTGAGCGATGAACGCCTGACGGAGTTGTTGCAGGAAAAAGGATATAACATCGCACGACGAACGGTGGCGAAATACCGTGAACAGCTCAACCTGCCCGTGGCACGGCTCCGCAAAGAACTGTGATCATGTGGCGCTTTTACCCCCTCCTCATTCTCCACCTGCTCACCGTACAGCCGATCACCGGACAGACGCTTCCGGTAGACGAGAACGGCCTGACCCGCCAGTATCCGCAGCTAAGCCTGGTCTTCAACCGGATCTTCAACGGAGCAGGACTCGACAGCTTTTACGGAAAATTCCAACAGGTCCGCAGTACCTCTAAGGGCCGGATCCATATCCTGCATATCGGCGATTCTCACCTGCAATCGGATCACCTGCCCGGTGAGGTCCGGAGGGGGTTGCAACCCGCCGCCGCTGGCGACAGCGATCGCCTGCAATACCGGACCCTGTCGATCAATGGAGCCCGTTTTTCCACGTTCCTTTCGTCCGCCGCCCTGGGAGAACAGCTCCGTTCCCTTCAGCCCGATCTCTGTATCGTTTCGCTGGGCACTAATGACGCGATGCTGGCATCCGTCAATGAATCTGAACTGCGGCGTGACCTCGATCGGCTGCGGACCCTGATCCGACAATACAGCCCGTCCACGGCCCTGTTGTTTACCACGGCAGCGGACTCGTTTAAGATCGGACAATCGAACCGCGAACTGCTCAACGTCAATCTCATCCTCGTAGCCTGGTGCAATGAGAACCGCCTGCCGGTCTGGGACCTGTATTATGTTACCAACGGGATCGGTTCCGCTTATCGCTGGTCGCGGCAGGGACTGCTCAGCGCCGACGGGATCCACTTCACGGCAACCGCCTATCGGTTACAGGGGCGGCTGCTTTACAACGCCCTGGCCAAAGGGTATAATAATTATATCAGCGGCTATTAGAACTGCAGGTAGATGGGCATCACCGGCTCAGCCGATTTGAAATACCCGTACAGAACGACGAACAGGAAGAAAAGCCCGATGTACACCGATACAGGGACCTGCTGAAACCGTCCGATCACACGGTCGGCCAGGTCGTCGGGCAGTGCGTGCAGCACCAGTGCCAACGCAATAAGAAGCAGCACGGACTGGTAGTTGGTGAAAAAGGCGCCCCATACCGAGAGACTGAGGTCGTTGGTGATCTGATACAGCATGACCGACGCATCATCCAGTGTGGCGGCTTTGAAGAACACCCATCCCAGGCAAACGAAGTGAAAAGTGAGTACCACCATGATCGTCCGGTACCAGCCGGCGGTCCGGTATGTACCGAGCGTTCGCCCCGTCAGCATCATCCAGATCTTGTGTACGGCCAGGCCCACACCGTGCAGGGCACCCCAGATGATGAAGTTCCAGCTGGCACCGTGCCAGAGACCGCCCAACAGCATAGTGGTGAGCAGGTTCAGGTTGGTGGTGATGCCGGCCGACTCCCGGCGGATCCAGGAAGGGAGTATGAACAGAAGGACCAGCAAGCCCGTCAGTCCGAGCGCGGTGAACCATGGCAGGTGAAATCCGACGAGGGCGGCGGTGAACACACCGCCGAAGAACAGGATCGAGAAAAACCAGGTGGCGATCGAGCCGGACCGGTTTCCCCCGAGAGGAATATAAAGGTAATCGCGCAACCAGGAGGATAAAGAGATATGCCAGCGACGCCAGAACTCCGTGATATTCCTGCTTTGGTAGGGAGATGTGAAATTGGCCGGGATCTGAAAGCCCAGCCATTTCGCGATCCCGATGGCCACGTCGCTGTACCCGCTGAAATCGCAGTATATGATCACGGCATACCCGTACACCGCGAACAGGTTTTCGAGACCAGTGTAGCGGGCAGGGTCGTCGAAGATGTAATTGACGAAGTTGAGTGTGATATAATCGGAGATGATCAGTTTCTTGAACAGACCAGAGAAGATCAGGTAGAACCCCTTGGCGAAATCCGTTTCCGTGATAACAAAGGGACGGTTGATCTGCGGTACAAAATCATGTGCCCGCACGATGGGGCCCATGACCAGCTTCGGGAAAAAGGACAGAAAGAGCAGGTAATCGCTGAATTTCCGCGCCGGCTCGAAATGGCCGCGATAAACATCGACCGTATAGCTGAGGTTCTCGAAGGTATAGAACGAGATCCCCACGGGCAGCAGGATGTTCAGGGGGTGGAATCCGGCATCCAGCAGGCTGTTGACGGTGGTGATGAAGAAGTTGGTGTATTTGAAATAAACGAGCAGTCCGAGGTTGAACAGGATACTGGCGACCAGCAGGGCCTTTTTCTTCCGCCGGTCCGTTTGCCGGTAGATGGCATTGGACAAAAGGAAATCCACGATCGCCGACAAAATGACGAACAACACGAAGGCGCCACTGGCCTTATAGAAGAAGTAGAGTGAGAATAAGCAGAAGATATAGCGACGGACCCGGACCTGGTTGCGGAACCGGTAATAAAGGGCCATGAACAGCGCAAAGAAGAACACGAAGAAGCCGTTGTTGAACAACAGGGGGTTCTTCGG
>JBJOMF010000080.1:0-5289 GCA_046052505.1 Bacteroidota bacterium
CCCGTTACCTGAGCAGTGTCCAATTCAATCCAGCACTGCTGCGGCTCACTACCGATGTCGTCGAACTGCTGCGGGAATCGGACCTGGTGATCGTGGCCGTACCCTCGGCATATGTCGAATCGAGCCTGGACGGCTCCCTCCCGGCTGACTGGGCCGGGCGAAAGGTCTTATCTGCCGTAAAAGGGATGTTGCCCCAACGCAATCAGTTGCTGAATGAACTGCTGTCGCAGCGGTTTCATATTCCGATGCAGGACTATTTTGCCGTTCTGGGACCCTGCCATGCGGAGGAAGTGGCTGCGGAAAAATTATCGTATCTCACCTTCTCCGGTTCGGACACCGCACAGGCCGCCGCCATCGCTGCCTCATTCAACAACCCCTACATCAATACCATCGTCAATCACGATATCATTGGTGTGCAGTATGCTGCCGTACTAAAGAATGTTTATGCGTTGGGTGCCGGTATGGCCCACGGCCTGGATTACGGGGATAATTTCCTCAGTGTCTATATCGCGAATGCGGCCGATGAAATGGCGGGTTTCCTGCGCAAGGCCGGTGTAGCGGGCATCACCGTGGGCGAGCACGACGGGGAGGATCCCGTTACCCACCGGAAGACGCCCAATTACGCAGCCTCCGTGTATCTAGGAGACCTGCTCGTTACCTGTTACTCGCTTTATAGCCGGAACCGCACATTCGGGAATATGATCGGTAAGGGCTATTCGGTGCAGGCCGCCTTGCTGGAACTGAACATGGTGGCCGAAGGCTATCCGGCCTCCCGCTGCATGTATGAGCTGAACCGGACGGTACAGGCGAACATTCCGATCGCCGAGACCCTGTACCGGATACTCTGGGAGCAGGAGTCCCCGGCCGCAGGATTCAATCGGGTCGAGCAGGTGCTGATCTGAGGCCGGTTTTCGGGATTATCGTGAAATCGGCGGCATTCTTTATATTTATTCCTCAACCGCAATCGTATGCTCCAGTTTTTTCAGGTTCTCTTTCTGATCGCAGCTGTTGTGCTGATCGTCCTGAATGTGCTTGAATACAATAAATGGCAAGAGGGACGTAAGGGAGGCAATGCGATTCCGCATCCCATCAAATGGTTCCCTTTCATCCTCACTTCTCTTGTGGCACTGGGCTGCGTGGTCAATGTGATCGTGGCCCTGATCAAGAAATAAGAAAGATATTCGCGGCCTCGTATTACCTGAACAGGGTAGCTGCGATCCCGTCGGCCAGTAATTTTCCTTCCCTTGTGAGGCGGAGCACGCCTTGCTTTTCTGTCAGGTGCCCCGAATTCAGGTACGTGCCGGCAGCCTGCAGGATGGCGTTCGCGGCAGCTCCCGTCCGTTCGAGCTGAAGCCCTTCGGCCGTGCGGAGGGAGGTCATGATGTACTCATTCAGCTGTTGATCCGGTGTCAGCACTTCGTTCCCGATATCCGGTGATCCACGCTTGATCGCTTCGATGTATCGACTGTTATTCGACACGTTCCACTGCCGCATGCGACCGTTGAACGAGTGGGCCGAAGGTCCCAGTCCCAGATAGGGTGTTCCGCTCCAGTACGATGCGTTGTGACGGCTTATGTAACCGGGTTTTGCGAAGTTGGAGATCTCGTAATGGATATAGCCTGCCGCTTCCAGCCATTCCATCAGCAGCAGGAATTGTCCAGCCTGTTGGTCGGGATCGATGGCCTCTTTTTTCGATAGCCGGATCAGTTTGTCAAGTGGGGTCTGCGGCTCGACGGTGAGGGCATAGCAGGAGAGATGCCGGATGTCGAGTGCGATGGCTTGCATCACGTTCGATCGCCATTTCGGGTCGCTCAGTCCGGGTGTTCCGTACAGCAGGTCGATCGTGATATTGTCAAAGTGCCGGCGGGCTGCTTCCAGCCCTTTCCATGACTGTTCCGCCGAGTGGGCCCGATTCATCCAGCGGAGGTCTTCCTCAAAGAAACTCTGTACGCCGATGCTCAGCCGGTTGATACCAAGGGCTTGCCAGTCGGACAACGCCACTTCCGTCAGGTCGTCGGGATTGGCTTCCAGCGTCAGTTCCGCATGCTCCTGTATGATGAAGTGTCGGTGCAATCGGGTCAACAGCATTTCCAGTTCGTTCCCGGTTAGCAGGGACGGGGTCCCGCCTCCGAAATAGATCGTGTCAATAGGGGCGCCCTCCAGGAAGTCTTTTTGCAGTTCCACCTCCGTCGCGATCGCCTGCAGCAGGGCATCGCGGTTGCGCAGGGAGGTACTGAAATGAAAATTACAGTAGTGGCAGGCCTGTCGGCAAAAGGGGATATGGAGGTAAATGCCTGCCAAAGGGAATTGTCATTTAATGAATAAATTGCCGGATCAGCGGTGGCGGCCGGAATGACACACAGACTACAAATATCGGTGCTTGTGCTGTTGCTGCTGACGAAAGCAGTCGCCGCCCAGGGTCCCTACGCACTTTCCCTGCGCATCACCGGTCCGGCACCGGTAACGACCGAAGTACTGGGGATCACGACCGCCTTTCCGTCCCGTGCCGCCTGTTCGGAATACATCAACCGGCTGCCCGGACTGTTACAAGCCCGCGGTTATGTCACGGCTTCGGTCGACAGTGTTTCCTTCGATACGGCCTCGGCGCAGCTGGTGCTCTACCCGGGGGTACGATATCGCTGGGCGCGGCTCGATCCGGGCGATGCTGATCCGCAACTCCTGCAATCGGTGGGGTGGGATGCGGATAGGTTGCAGGGAACACCCATCGGTTTTTCGCAGGTGCGGGATTGGCAGGAGAGGATACTGGCCCAGTTGGAAAATAACGGCCGGCCGTTCGCCCGGGTCTTTCTGGACAGTATCCGGATCGACGGACAGGAAGTTTCAGCCCGGCTTGCGGTAGACCCCGGTCCCGTGTATCGGATCGACAGCATCCGGCTTTACGGTACGGCCCGCATCTCCAATGCTTTCCTGCAGCGGTATCTCGACCTCCCCAACGGATCGTTGTACAGCAGGGAGCGGTTGCTGCAGGTCGGCCGCAAACTTCGGGAGCTGCCCTATGTGGAGGAGGAGAAGCCTTACGACCTCAGTCTGCTTGCCACCGGGTCGGTCCTCAATCTGTACCTCAAGCCCAAACGCAGCAGCCAGGTCAATGTGCTGGTGGGGTTCCTGCCCAACAATGACCAGCTTGCCTCCCGAAAACTGTTGCTGACCGGGGAGGCCAATATCCTGTTACGCAATGCGCTGGGATCCGGTGAAACACTGGGCCTCAACTGGCAACAGATACAGGTTCGGTCGCCGCGGCTCAACCTGCAATTCGCGTATCCGTACCTGTTCGGTTCACCGGTGGGCGCGGACCTCAGTCTGGACCTGCTACGCAAGGACAGTAGCTTCGTGACCATCAACCTGCAGGCCGGCGCGCAGATGGCGTTCAGTCCGACGCGGACGGGAAAGCTCTTTGTCCAGCGGTTCCAAACGGTGGTCAGCTCCGGGGGGATCCCCACAGCCCAGGTCATCGCCACGCGACGGCTTCCCGACCTCGGCGATGTGAGCGCCTGGAATGCCGGGGTTGATTTTGACTGGAATACCACCGATTACCGGCCCAACCCCAGAAGGGGCAGTGAATACCGGGTCGTCACGGCCTTTGGCTCAAAGAGGCTTGCCCGCAACAATGCCATAACCTCCTTGCGCGATCCGGCCGATCCGGGATTCGATTTTGGCAAGTTGTACGATACGATACCATTCAAAACCTATCAGTTGCGCACTCGCATAACGGCCGCTCATTATTTTCCGCTGCGCGGCGGGCGAAGTACCGTGAAGGCAGGTCTGAACCTGGGACTTTTTCAGAGCGGTACCATTTTCCGTAACGAACTGTTTCAGGTCGGTGGGTTCAAACTGCTTCGGGGTTTCGATGAGGAGAGTCAGTACCTGTCCCACTTCTCCTTTGCCACTCTTGAGTATCGCTACCTCGTGGGTATGAATTCCTATTTCTACGTATTGGCCGACGGAGGTTGGGGGCGGAATGCACTTCCCGACGTACGCCTCAATTACACCTACCTGAGCGGGGGGCTGGGGCTGGCGCTCGAGACAAAGGCCGGCATTTTCAACCTGGCCTGGGCCGTAGGTCGCCGAAACGACTCGGGTTTCAACCTGCGGCAATCCAAACTCCATTTCGGTCTCGTGAATTTCTTCTGATCGGGCTGGGTGTGTGTTGGCATCCCTTTTCGATACTTTTGCCGAAACACGTTTTCGCCTGAGATCCCTTTTCCTATTGCTGATGCTTTCGCTGCTCACCCGTTCCGGTGCGGGTCAGACGACCGATACGGTTCGGAATCGTTCCGACGGTCTGCCGCGGCCCGATACGACGCGGATAGCCGATCCCCTGCCAGCGGGGGATTCCATTTCTCGTCGTCCGTTGCCATACGGTGAGGCACTGCCATCGAGCCCTGACGATCGATACCGCGCCATTCTGCAGCACCACCCCTGGTTCGGATTCGGTTCTCGGATCCGCCCTCCTGCGCAAACCGGTCAGTACCGTATGGTACGGGGAAAGGAGTCGTTTTTTTATGTACTGTTGTCGATGGTCGTTCTCTTCGGCGTATTCCGACGGGCCTTTCCGAAATATTTCACGGACCTGTTTCGGGTGTTCTTCCGCACGACCCTCAAGCAACGCCAGATCCGGGAGCAGCTGATGCTCAGTCCGCTGCCCTCCCTGCTTCTCAACGGATTTTTCGTGTTGAGTGCGGGGTATTATGTGAGTTTTCTGTTGCAGCACTATGGGGCCGATCCGGTCGGTCATTTCTGGGTGCTGTTCCTCTATTGCTGTGCCGGTCTCTCACTCGCCTATCTTGTCAAGTTCTCCGTGCTGAAGCTCACGGGCTGGCTTTTCCATGCCCGGGAGGCAGCGGAGGCCTCGATCTTCGTGGTCTTCATCGTCAATAAAATGATCGGTTTGATGCTCCTGCCTTTTCTGGTCCTGCTGACCTTCACGGCTTCCGGGTTGTTCGAGGCCGGTCTGGTCCTTTCCTGGTGCCTGTTGGGAGGACTGTACGGGTACCGTTTCCTGCTGAGTTATGCAGCCTTACGGCGGGAGATCCGGGTGAACCCGTTTCACTTTCTCATTTATATCCTGGGCATCGAGGTGGCGCCGCTGCTGGTAGTATACAGGGCCCTGGTCGTTTATATCGGGCAAACTGCTTAATTTTGCGCCCAGATTCTGCCAAGTTATATGTAAAAAGGGGTAAACAAGGGCCTGTGTGAAAGTCAAAGCGATTCAGAAGATCCTGATTACCCAGCCAAAACCGGAAAGCGACCGTTCGCCCTATTTCGAGC
>JBJOMF010000081.1:0-4387 GCA_046052505.1 Bacteroidota bacterium
GCAATCCGATCCAACCGATCCGGTTGAGGTTGTGGCCGCAGCGTGGGGGCTGAAAGTCGAAAAGGATACAGTTCCATCGCGCAACTGGAATGCGGAGTGGGAGGCCGGTTTCGAGCCGGTCATCATTGCAGACCAGGTCATGATCCGGGCCCATTTTCATCCTGCACCGGGCGGTTCCATAGAGGATATCCTGATCACGCCCAAGATGAGCTTCGGCACCGGACACCACGCCACGACCCGACTGATGGTAGAGGGGTTGTTGCGTCTCGATGTCAGGGACCGTTCGGTCCTTGACTTCGGCACAGGCACGGGCGTGCTCGCTATCCTGGCCGCGAAGCGGGAGGCTGCCCGCATCCATGCGATCGACAACGATCCCTGGAGTATGGAGAATGCGCGCGAGAACCTGCAACGGAACAGCTGTGAGCGGGTGCTGCTGGAGACCGGCTCCGTGATCCCTTCCGCAAACCGCTATGACATCATTCTGGCCAATATCAACCGCAACGTTCTGTTGGAGCAGCTGGCAGCCATGGCGACAGCATTGACCCCGGGAGGCCGGGTCCTGATCAGTGGATTTCTGGAGGCGGATACCCGCGACCTGGAGGAGGCTGCCCATACCGCGGGCTTGCAACGAGAAACGGCCGCGGTTCACCAAGGGTGGGTTTGTTTGCAACTGAGTAAAAGCTAGGATATTAGGGATGACTGCTTCCTGGGGCCTGCCTGCCGTCTTTTCCCTTATTTTTGTATTTCGCTCGTGATTCATGAATGAGTTTCTTCTGATCGTGATCGCCTACCTGTTAGGCAGTATTCCCACCTCCGTATGGGTGGGTCGCTCTTTTTTCGACATCGACATCCGGGAATACGGCAGCGGCAATGCCGGCGCCACCAATACCTACCGGGTCCTGGGACCGCGCTGGGGTACTTTCGTCATGGTCATCGACATGCTGAAGGGCTTTCTGGCCGCTAAAATGGCATTTCTTCTTCCGGAATATGCCGACAATGAGGTCACTTTCCAAAACCTGCAGACGGGCCTCGGACTTTCTGCCGTGGTCGGGCATATCTTTCCGCTCTGGGCCGATTTCCGGGGCGGAAAAGGAGTGGCTACCTTGTTTGGAGTGGTACTTGGGATCTCTCCCTATACGGCCGTCAGTTGTGTGGGAATTTTTCTGCTCGTGTTATATCTAACCCGCTTCGTATCCCTGAGCTCCATCCTGGCGAGTATCGCTTTTCCCGTGTTTATTCTTGTGATCTTCAACGTTGAAAATCCTCTCTACCGGATCTTTGCCATCACAGTGGCCTTGTTGATCCTGCTCACGCACCAGAAGAACATCGGCCGGCTGCTCCGTGGGCATGAAGGTAAGGTGCCCTTATTCCGCAACCGGCATAAGCGCCGCTCCTCACAGGGGTCCGATGCGGGCTGATGCGGGATCTCCCCGGACGGAGTATCTTAGTACCAAACCCACTCAACCGGCCTAAAAATACCCGAACCATGCCTCGAGCGAACCACTTCTGCCTGGCCCTGCTCTTCCTCCTGCCGGCCTGCAAGCAAAATGCACTCTCCGGTACAAAGAAACTGACCCTGCTGCCTGAATCCATGCTCATCAACATGGCAAACGGGGAGTACCAGCAGTTCCTTGCCACGAACCGGGTCCTCTATAACCCCGGAAACCGCGATGTCGATATGGTCCGCCGTGTGGGTAACCGCATCATCAAGGCCGTGGAGTCCTTTTACGCAGGCAAGAATATGAGTGCGGAGCTGAAGGACTTCAAATGGGAGGTCAATCTCGTAGATGACGGTCGGATCAATGCCTGGTGCATGCCCGGAGGCAAGATCGTGGTGTACACGGGCCTGCTCCCCGTGGCACAAAATGAGGCGGCCCTGGCCGTTGTGATGGGCCATGAAGTGTCACATGCCCTGCTTCAGCATGGCAACCAGCGTATGAGCAATGCCCTCGTGCAGCAATTAGGGGGCGTGGCCCTGTCCGTCGCTCTGATCAATAAGCCACAGGAGACCCGCGACCTTTTTCAACTTGCCTACGGTGTTGGCTCTTCGGTCGGTGTGCTGCTACCTTTTTCCAGAAAACATGAGCTGGAGGCCGACCGCTACGGGCTGATCTGGGCCGCCATGGCCGGCTATAACCCGCAGGAAGCCATCGGTCTATGGCAACGCATGGAGCGGGCCTCCGGCGGACGAACACCCGAATTTCTCAATACGCATCCGTCTGAAGGAAAACGTATTGAAAAATTGCAACAGCTGATGCCGGATGCATTGCAATACTATCAGCCGGTTCAATGATTCTGATAATCAGTTTTTAAGCGTCGAATTCGTTCGGGCCACCCAAAAACACTTCCCGAGAGGGTTTCGGTGAACGCTTTTATGTTATCTTTGTCGTCCTTCCTTTGAAACCACGCCAGCAGCGCCCGGCGTTCCACAAAAACCCAACATCGCCATGTCACAAACGCTCCTTGAAAAGTTACAGCTGGCCGACGAGAAGAATTTGTTGATACAGGGTCTGCCATCATCGATCGAAAAACAATTTAGCAAGATCTCTTTTTGCAAGAATATGACTCCGCTCCTCAAGAGCCGGAAAATCGATTTTGCGCTGGTGTTCGCCGTGAATGAGAACCAGCTCAACGGGATCCTCAAGGATGTGATGCCTTCATTAAAAGGCGGCTCCAAGTTCTGGATCGCCTACCCCAAATCGACCTCCAAGATCGTGACCGACCTGAACCGGGAGGCCAGCTGGAACCGGTTGACAAATGACGGATAGGAGAGCATCGAGCGGGTGGAACTCGATCATGTATGGACGGCCATGCGATTCACCCGGGGTGGAGAGCGTGGGGACGATATCGTTCACAGCCGGAAGCGGCAATCTGCCGCGTTGGCCGAATAAGTCTCCTTTCACAGAACGCGGACCTGGCTGGGTTGCCTTCGCAGGCCATTCTTATGTCTTACCTCAATATCGAGATCAAAGCCTATTGCCCCGACCCGGAGCGTGTCCGTCAGTTCCTGATCGGCCAACAGGCGGAATGCAGGGGGCTCGACCGGCAGACCGATACCTATTTTAACGTGCCCAAGGGCCGTTTGAAACTAAGGGAAGGCCGGATCGAGAACAACCTCATCTTCTATGAGCGCTCCGACGTTTCGGGACCCAAGTCATCCCACTTCAAGCTTGTTCCGGTCACGGAACCGGCAATCCTGAAAGCCGCACTCACCGAGGCCCTGGGCATACGGATCACAGTGATCAAGGAACGGGAGATCTGGTACATCGGTAATGTGAAATTCCATATCGATGAGGTGCCTGGACTCGGGTCCTTCGTGGAGATCGAGGCGGGGAATCTGTTGTCGGACCTTCCATCTGAGACCTTACAGGAGCAGTGCCGTCAGTACCGAGAATCACTGGGAATTCGGGAGGAGGACCTGGTAGCCGTGTCGTACAGTGACCTCCTTATCGGAGAATGACCGTTCCGTTGGACCGGGTCAGTGCAACTTCCATCTTTTTCAGGTGCTCATGGGTCTGGTGCAGGGTGCGGAATTCCTCAGGATCCTTTTCCTTTTCCATGTCCTGCTGATTCTCGAGCAGCATCCGTTTGATCTTTCGCAGCTTGAGGTAGCGCAGTGCGGATGCAACCGCTTCATTGGATCGCTGTTCCTCCGCTTTCAGATATCCCATCAGCGTGTCCGCATTTTCACGGGCTATGGTCTTCATGAAGGCTTCGTAATCCAGTCCGAACAACTGCGGCTGGTATCCGGTCGACTGGCTGAATTCCCGGCGCCAATGGTCGCTTTGTTCGTACGGCATATTCAGCAGGGAGACGGCAAAGGCACTGAGTTGCGGGTCGCTGTGGTAGACGAACCATCCGGAGGCCGCTTCATCCCGTTGCTCCCGGTACGTGTCGCGGTAGTGCCGTATCAGCCGGATCACATCCTGATTATCGATCAGGCTTTCATCACCCAATTCTTCGAAAATGTAATCGGCCACGCTGCGGCTCTCATCCCAGACGGTCTGGCCGTATTCCAGCAGGATGCGGGCCACTTCCTTTTCCTGCAACTCGTCTTTGAATAACAGGAGGTAAGTGGAATCATCGTAATCGGCGGCCGCGCCGGCCTCGGATTTGACCGCTGCCTCACGTTCATCGGTAGCGATCGCCTTTCGTTCCTGGGCAGTTATGCGGTCTCTTATGAACCTGTTCACGAGGGCATGCATGCCTGCCTCATCGATCTTCAGCAGTTGGGCGCACTGCCGGATGTAATCCTGCCGGCGCGTGAAGTCCTCCGCCTTGTTCATCCGGGAAATGGTCTCGGCAATGCGGTTTACTACGGCGGCCTTCCGCACGGGGTCGTTTCCGGCATCCTGCAGGGCCACGTCCAGCTGAAACAGGATGAAAT
>JBJOMF010000082.1:0-2725 GCA_046052505.1 Bacteroidota bacterium
AACAGGACCATCATGGCAAACCACATGCAGACATGAAAATACAGGTTGCGGATGGTTTCCTGTAACTGCGGCAGGCGGGGGACATCCAGGAGCAGGCCGGCGGTGAAGGTGTAGACCAGCAGCACGACACCGAGTATCTTCCACCAGGGCCTGTACATATAATTACGGTATCCAGACAAGCGAATCGTAAACGGCGGCAAAAATACGGGGAAAAGGGTAAACCGGAAATGAGGCGTCATCGGTCGCTAATGTGTGTTGCTGACACATTGAAAAGCGCTGCTCAGTCCTTCCAGAGAAACGGGAAGAGGATGACGGCCAGCAGCACGACCATGAGGTCCAGCGCCACCAACAGCAATACGCTGCTTACGGCGATCGTCAGCAACGGTGCAAAGGCAGCGGCCGATATCCGCATCAGCAGCAGCAGTTGGGGCAGGATCACCGGAAATCCCAGCACGGCCATGATCGCGGCGTTCTGTTGTGCCCGTGCGGCGATCGCCGCCAGGAATGTGAACACGAGGCTGAGGCTGCACCCTCCCAGCAGGGCGAGTCCCAGGAAGGCAGCCATTTTGTCGATCGGATTGCCCAGCAGCAGGGTGAACAGGAGCAGGCTGATGCCGCTCATCAGCAGCATGAGCAACAGATTGAACAGCAGTTTGGAGAGCACGAACACAGTCGGACTGGAAACGGTGTAGAAATAGAGCATCCGACCGCGGCTGTCCTGCAGGAAACTCTTCGCCACGGCATTGATGCAAATGAACAGCTGCATGACCCAAAAAAGACCGTTCCACACACGCCCCTCCGGCTGGTCTACGGCATTGAACAGCACGAACAGCGTGGCGCCCACATACAGCAATACCCCGTAAAAACTGTATTGCTGCCGGATCTCAAGCAGCAGGTCCTTACGGAACAGGGTCCATATCTGTTTTAGGAATTGAATAACAGTCCGCTTCTTGCGAAAATACGCATTCGGCTAACTTCGCATCCATCCCGTACAATAAAAACGCACCATGACCTTACAATGGAACCGTTCCTCGATTTTGACCGCTGTCATTGCCCTGAGCCTCCTGCCCGCCTGCCAGTCGACCCGTCAGGCATCCGCGCCGAAGCTGCTGAAATTCGGACTGGAGGCCGATAAGGGCTACGATTACGAGACCGCTGTTAGCATGGACCAGGAACTTTTTGGTCAGACGGTCAGCGTGGACATGACCACCTATTTTTCCATGCGGGTCGAGGGAGATGCCGGTTCGCTTCGAAAGATCAGGGCCTCGATCGATCGGTTCCGGCTGAAGACCTCCGTGGCAGGTATGTCACTCGATGTGGATACCGATGCGCCGGCCGGAAAACAGGATACTTCGGGAACTTTCGGGGATCAGATGCAAAAGCTCCAACGAATTTTTTCCGCCATCCGGGGTCAGGGCTTTTCGATGCTCGTAAATGAGGAGGGCAAGATCATGTCCGTGACCGGCATGGATGACATGGCAGAGCGGATCGCCGATTCCCTGCGGCTTGGCCAGAACGAGCGGGAAAGTGTGATGAAGGAGTTCCGGCAGCAATTCAATGCTTCCGAGGTTCGGCAGAATCTCGAGCAATTCTGGTACATCTTCCCCAACAAGGAGGTCAATGTGGGTGATTCCTGGGAAAAGACCCGTGAAGGCGGCGGCAAAGTTCCCGTACGGTACCGGTCGCGTTATGAGGTCTTGGAGATCGAGGGCGATATGGTGACCATCGAGGAGAAGACCCGTCTCGAGCCGAAGGACCGCGATTTCGACAGGTTGGAGGGTACCGTCACCGGGACCCTGGTGGTCGACAGCCGTAACGGCCTGGTGGTACGGGCCGATCAGGACTTGAACATGAGCGCTTCAGGTTCAGGGCTGACCTTTTCTATGAAAGGTAAGGTGCGGGTGAAAGGGACCGCTCGCTGACCCTCAGCCGGGCTCCGAGTAGCACGAACGGCAACGTGGCTCGTATACGTCGGTCGCACCCAACATCACCTGATCATCGTTGGGTACTTTCCGGTAGGAATAATTCGCAATGTGTCCGCAACGCATGCAGATCGCATGCAGTTTCGTGACATAATCTGCCTTGGCCATCAGGAATGGCATCTGTCCGAACGGTTTTCCCAGATAGTCCATGTCCAACCCCGCTATGATGACCCGAATACCGCGCCGGGCCAGCTCCTCACATACATCACCGATCTGGTCATCGAAGAACTGGGCCTCGTCGATACCGATCACATCGGCATCCCCCGCCAGCAACAGGATCTTGGCGGATTGGTCCACGGGGGTGGAGTGAATGGCGGAGGCATCGTGCGAGACGATCTTCGTCTCGTCGTACCGTACATCGGTGACGGGTTTGAAGATCGCCGCCTTGAGGTTGGCGATGCGTACGCGTTTGAGCCGGCGGATGAGCTCCTCCGTCTTGCCGCTGAACATGGAGCCGCAGATCACCTCGATGCAGCCACGCCGTTCGCCACTGATATTGGGTTCAATGAACATTATGATAATGTTAATATGGAGCCAGACTAGGGCAGGTCCTAAGGGATTGGCCGATAGTTTGTATTTTTAAATCACACAATTTGGACCGAGAGACAAATGTACCGGAATGGAACGAATTGAGGCATTGATCCGACAGTTACAGGACGAATACGGCCGGCAGGCAGATGCGGCGACCTTGCTCCGAACGGTTCACCAGCTGCAGGCGGAGCTCGGGTCCCTGCTTCCCGTAC
>JBJOMF010000083.1:0-3592 GCA_046052505.1 Bacteroidota bacterium
TCTCGGCCAGCTTGATTTCGAGTTGCTGCATCTCGATCTCCTTATTGATAGCCTCGAACTCACGGTTGTTCTTGACATTCGCACTTTGCTTCTCATACTTCTTGATCAGGGCTTCGGCCTCTTTGATGGCATTCTTCCGCTGTTCGATAAATTCGGTTACCCCGTTGATCTCCTCCTCGATACGGGTCTGGCGGGCGTTCAGGCCGGTGATCTCATCTTCCAGATCAGCCACCTCCATGGGTAGCTCTCCCTTCAGGATATGCAGTTCATCCAGTTTGCTTTCGATCTTCTGGAGGGTAAGAAGGCCGGACAGTTTTTCTTCGACGGAGAAGTCTTTGACGTGTGCCATATGGGGTTAAGGTTGTAAAACGGGGGCCGGGTGCCCTTAATATCAGGTATAATGAACCGGATTGGTGACCCGTTCCGTTTTCAGGACGGCAAAGGTAGGGAAAAATTGCTGCAGATGTTCCCGGATCAGGTCGATGGTGAACTGCTCACTCTCGTAGTGACCGATATCACAGATCAAGGACCTGCCGTCGGCATCAAAAAATTCATGGTACTTGAAATCGGCACTGACAAACGCATCGGCACCTGCTGCCAACGCATTGGAAATCAAAAAACTGCCGGCGCCACCGCAGATCGCCACTCGGGAAATCGGGCGCCCAATTGGCATTGTATGCCGGACCACCGGCACCCGGTACACCTCTTTCAGCAGGTCGAGGAAGGCAGCTTCACCGAGAGATTCGGGCAAGGTTCCGATCAGGCCCGCCCCGATGCCGGAGTGCCGGTTCTCCAGAGTAAGGATGTCGTAGGCAACCTCTTCGTAGGGATGGGTCTCGAGCAACGCGCGAATAATACAAGATTCCTGCCAGAGGGGGAAGATGGTTTCGATCTTGATCTCCGGCTCCTCATGCAGAAAACCCCGATCCCCCACAAAGGGATGGGCACCTTCCCCAGCCCGGAAGGTACCGGTGCCGGGCGAATTGAAACTGCAGTCGCTGTACAAACCGATCTGTCCTGCTCCGGCACGGAACAATGCCTCGCGGACCTGCCCGGCCTTTTCGACCGGGACAAAGGTGCATAGCTTTCGGAGGGTGGCCGCGCGGGGAGCCAGAACGGCGGTATCCCGTAAACCCAACCGGGAGGCCATCCGTCCGTTGACGCCTCCGATGACATGATCGAGATTGGTATGAAGCGCATAAAGCGCCACATCGTTTTTGATGGCTGCGATCAGGGCCCGTTCCGCATAATTGCTACCGTTGATCCGCTTGAGCCCTCTGAACAGGATGGGATGGTGGGAAACAACCAGATTACACCCCTTCGATACGGCCTCTAGGACGACCTCCTCTGTGGCGTCCAAGGCACAAAGTACTCCGGTGCATTCCTGACCCGGTTGCCCGGTCAGCAGGCCAGCATTATCATATGACTCCTGTAATATCGGGGGGGCCCAGGCCTCCAGGACCCGGACGATCGCTGCAGTTTCCATTGGGGGAAGATAAGAAAAGGGCTGTTGGCCAAGCCATTAAATATGCCCCACTTAAAAGAAGTGGGCTGCCCTTGCCCATTCTCTCATTCGTTGTATCTTACCCTCCCTCCGCAGACCGCATGGTTGCGGATGAAACCGAACCGACCTCATGCTCAAACGCACTACCGGACGTCTGCTGCTGACCCTGCTCATCGTAACGGGTCTGGCAGGGACCATCAGCAGCAATACCATCAGCCGCATGGAGCGTAAGGATGCCATCAGCAACCTCAAGGCCTCCCAGAAAGACCTGTTCCATTCGATACGGGGCCTCACCGATGCACAACTGCATCACAAAGAGAACCCTGCGCATGCTTCCATCGCCGACTGGCTCGATCACCTGGCCTACACAGAGCAACTGCTGTCCGACGGCCTGAAAAATGCCATGCAGGAGCCGGCCCGTGCGGAAAAGCGGGCCTCGATTGTGTGGTCCGATGCCACGATACAAGAACATATCATGGACCGGTCCGTTCCCTGCCCCATAGAACGTCGTTTGGGCGCGGATGACCTACGCACCCCGGAACATTCGGCCACGGCCATGATACACCTCCGGACCCATTCGATCCGGTACCTGAAAACGACAACCGAAGATCTTCGCAACCGCGTGCTGATGACGCCCTGGGGCCTTACCGATTGTTATCAGGCATACCTCGCACTGGCCGCCCATCACGAGCGCCATGCCGCAGATGTACGTGCACTGGTAAATACGATCAGAACCGCTGCACCCTGAGAAGATCCCGGTCCCAGACGACTATCGCCGGTCTTCCGGTGTACCGGCGATGATCGGACCGATGCCGGAACGCCCAATCGGAGAGTCGTTGCTCCGGAGTCTGGGAAAGGCCCTGAAAAGCTGCGCCGATCGTGAACAGGAAATTGTTGGATATGATCCGCAGCCCGTAGATGCCGTCCATGAAATTACCGGGTGTGAGGAAACACGCAAAAGCGGATACGCACGTCGAAGGACCACCAAACTTGCAAAAGCGACATTGGCAGGTTATCTTGTCTACGAAACGACCCTATGAGACAATTTATACCCGCTCTGTTTCTGTTGTACCTGTGCGCCGGATGCAAAAAAGCCGTTGAAGACATTCAGGAAGACCTGGTCATACGGGCCATGACCGATGGACAGTGGGCGATCAGCAGTTTTACCCTGAACGGATCGGACATCACGGCCGATTACTATCCCTATCGCTTCAAATACCACAGCAACCGTACCGTAGATGCGATCCGGAACGGAACGGTGGAACGAACCGGGAACTGGAGCGGCGATGCCGCGGCCATGACCACCTGGGCCCAGTTCAATGGCTCGTCCTATCCCCTTACATTGATAAATGGCACTTGGAATATCCTTCGCAACGGCTGGACCTATGTGGAAGCCAGGCAGATTTCCGGAACGGACATCAAATTGATGCGATTAGACAAGCAATGAGTGAGGACTAGAAAATCAACTCAATAATTTGATTTTCAATTATTTATAATTTATTTTTTCGATATCGAATTTATTCGGCCAAAAATTGGGAGAAGTAGAATTTGTTTCCGTTTTTGTGCAGGATTTCCCGTTCCCTGTTCGATAAGTGACCCTAATCCGTTGAAAACGAAATATTCCCGTACCCTGAATTTTGTCACTGTGCTCGGCATGGTGCTGATAGGCAATGCCACCGGCATCGCGCAAGCCCCCGTTGCAGCATTCACCGCTTCGCCGCTGAGCGGATGCACCCCTGTAGTGGTCAGTTTTCAGGACCAATCCACTGGCAATCCCCTGTCCTGGAACTGGAATTTCGGGAACGGCAATACATCCACCGCGCAAAATCCCACGACCACCTTTTTCGCACCGGGATCATTCACGGTTACCCTCACCGTAACGAATGCAAGCGGAACCACCACGCTCACGAAAACGCAGTACATACACGCCTACGCAAACCCGGCGGTGAATTTTTCCGCCAGCCGTCAAAGCGGATGTTTCCCCTTTGCCGTACAGTTCAGCGACCTTTCCGATCCGGGAGCAGGAAACACAAGTACGAACTGGCATTGGGACTTTGGAAACGGCACCACCTCAACCCAACAGAACCC
>JBJOMF010000084.1:0-8532 GCA_046052505.1 Bacteroidota bacterium
GGTTCCGGCGTGCGCGGATCGGAAAGCCGGTCGGAGGGCGACCACAGGTATTGCGATCCCCCAGAAGCTCTTAGCAGCAAGGGTTGTCCCACCACTACGGCCGTATCTCTTCCGGCGGAGACCTGCATCCGAGGACGAACCTGTACCCAAACGGTATCCCTTCCGGGTTTTGGGCATCCTCGGTCATCGAAGGTGAGGAAAATATAATTCGTACTGGTTCGCGGGGAAGCCTGCGGGGTCAGTGAAGCGGGATCGTTCAGTGTTGAGGAAGGTGTCCAGTACCATCGGCGCCCATCGGTTCGCCCCGTTAGCGTCGTGCCGGTGCCATAGCAAATGATCCGGTCGGTTCCCGCGTTGGCAGTAGGGTAGGGAACCGTGGCTACCCGTATGCTGTCGGTAGCGGAGCAGCCGCCGATCGTTGCCGTCACCCGGAAAACGGTGGTGTCCTGGATCCATATGCGGGGATTTGATGCGGCAGGATCGAGTACGGAAGCTGCAGGACTCCAGCGGAACTGCAGGGCATCGGACCGTACCGGTAAACGTGTCGTATCGCCTGTACAAATGGTGGTATCTCGGTTCAGTTCCAGCGTGACATAGTCCACGACCCGTACACGTATCGAGTCCCGATTCAGGCAACCGTTGTCGTCTAGGTCCACCACATAGGTGATCGTTTGCGGAGGACTGGCTAGGGGCCGGGGAGATCCGGCATCGCTCAGGTAGAGATCCGGGCTCCAGCGGAAGCGTCCGTTCCCGTCCGACTCAAGCTGCAGTACGTCGTTGCGGCAGATGAGCGTATCCCGGAACCCTACACGCAGGTCGGCCCGATCCGCAATGCGAATGACCTGCTCCACGGTGTCGATGCACCCCTGCGAGTCTCCAGCGATGAGACGGACCGCCTTGGTGCCGGTCTGCGGATAGCGGTATTCCGGGTTCTGCTGGTTCGACCGGTCGTTACCTGTGGATGGGTCACCAAAATCCCAGCTCCAGGTAGTTACACGTCCGTACCTTGATCGGCTGGTATCACGGAAGCGGGTGCTGTTCCCGAAACAGGTCCCGCTCACCGCGAATCCGGGCTCGAATCCGGGGTAGACCCGCAGGAGGGCGGTAGCGGAGTCGGCACAGGACCGTCCCCGATTGATGGTCAATTTGGCCGTATAAAGACCGGTATCGGCGAACCGGTACCGAAGGGTATCGGCTGTTGTGAGATGGATACGGGTGCCGGTACGGTCCCGGATCTCCCATTCGGATGTGAGTATGACCGGACTGTTCACCCGGTTGAACAGGGTGATGTCAAAACCGGGTCCGCAGATCGGATAGACCGGATCCAGCCGGGCTGCCGCGATCTGACAATCCGCAACGTTCAGCTGAATGTCTTTCCGTTGTACGGACAACAGGGTACCTCTTCTGTATTCTTCTACGCAAACGGTCACTACATAGATACCCGGTTCGGGAGCCGTTCCTTCGATCAGTCCATTGTTTGGCTGCAGTCCGATTCCTCCCAGCGGGGTGCTTTCGCTGTAAGCCGGCGTATCGTACGGAACGGTCGGATAGGGGGGTGGTTCCGGGGCATAGGTCCCGCCGCCGGTGGCCGTGCTGTTGTAGGCTCCGCAGAAATGATACCGGAGCTCATCGCCATCAGGGTCTCTGGCCTCAAAGCTGTAACGGAAGGCGTTGCCGGCACAGACCAGCACCAGGTCATCGCCGATGAAGCGGGCACTGTTGTTCTCAGGGGCGTTTTGACGGAACTGATTGCCCGGGATCTCGGCGGTATAGGTGGCACCCACGGCCGAATAGCCCGGTTTAAGATTGCGGATCCCGGCCACCCTGAAATTAACCTGGCTGGAAAGGATATAGCCTTCGGCCGTGGCAGGCAGGGATACCGTGAACGTGTAATAGGCCACGTCATAGCAAACCAGGGGCGGGTTCGTGATGCAGGGATTGGTATTGGGGAGATTTATGTTCTCCAGTCGAGTCAGGGGCGTGGACAGATCCGCTACCCGGTTTCCATTCGTACGGTCGAACACGGAAACGATCGCCGGGTCGGGAAAATTCCGGCTGCTGTTGCAACGCTGGTACAATTTCAGCGTCACACTGTACCGGTACAGGCCGTTTTGCTGTCCGAGATAGGTGTAATACATCTCACCTCCGGTGATATGTCCGGCCCACATAGGACTGCCAAGCAGGCAGAGACCGATCGTGAGGAGGAGCACTTTTTTCATATCGCGGAAGTCATTCAATATACCGGAACTAACAAGGCCGTGGATTTTATGTTTAATTTGTGGTCATGAAATACCTGTTGATCCTTCTGCTGACCGGCCCGTTGGCCCTGCAGGCGCAGGACTGCCGCCTGATCAGGGACACCGATCCCTACACCAAGGAAACCAAACTTTCCAGTGGATTCATCGCGCTCGACGGGGCGTCTGTTACTATCGATGCCGATAGCCGGGAGCTCATCGTGTTGTTTACCCTGGAGGGGGCATTGAAATGCCTCGACAACAACTCCGTGGCCGACGTCTATTTCGAGGGGATCAAATCCAAGACGATGGCTCGTAACGGAGGCACCATGAACTGTGAGGGGTTGTTCCAATTTGTATTCCGGAACAGCCGCAGCACGCCGACCACGCTGTTGCAACGGATGTGCACCCGGAAGATCACGCATATTCAATTCGCCAAGGAGCAGGGTGCGACGCCCTTTACCGTCACCGTTGGGCCGAAGGAACAGGAGGCCCTGATGGTACTCAGCAATTGCATCCTGAATGAGGGACGTTCCCTGCTCCGGTGATCGGAGGGGCATAAAAAAACCGGCGGTTGGCCCGCCGGTGAGTAGTCGTTGTTCGTAATGCTGCGTCAGTATCTGTACTGGTCGCTTTTGAAAGGTCCTTTTTGCGGGATGCCCAGGTAATCGGCCTGATCCTTGGTGAGTTCATCGAGCTGCACACCGATTTTGGCCAGGTGAAGCCGGGCCACTTTCTCGTCCAGGTGTTTCGGCAGTACGTATACCTTGTTCTCGTAGTTGCCGTGATTCTTCCACAGTTCGATCTGGGCCAGGGTTTGATTGGTGAAGGAGTTGCTCATTACGAAGCTGGGATGGCCGGTGGCACAGCCCAGGTTCACCAGACGTCCTTCAGCGAGTATGATGATATCCTTGCCGTCCACGTTATAAATGTCCACCTGCGGCTTGATCGTATCCTTGGTGTCGCCATGGTTTTGGTTGAGCCAGGCGATATCGATCTCAATGTCGAAATGGCCGATGTTGCACACGATGGTCTTGTCCTTCATCAGACGGAAGTGCTCGCCGGTGATCAGATCGCGGCACCCGGAGGCGGTCACCACGATATCGGCTTCCTTGACGGCGTCCTTCATTTTCATCACTTTAAATCCGTCCATGGCCGCTTGGAGGGCGCAGATCGGGTCGATCTCGGTGACGATCACCCGGCAGCCGGCGCCGGCCAATGAGGCGGCCGATCCTTTACCGACATCGCCATAACCTCCTACCACGGCGACCTTGCCGGCCAGCATCACATCGGTGGCCCGGCGGATGGCATCGACCAGCGATTCCTTACAGCCGTATTTGTTATCGAACTTTGATTTGGTCACCGAGTCGTTCACGTTGATGGCGGGCATGGGGAGCGTGCCTTTGGCAACACGCTCATACAGCCGGTGCACGCCGGTCGTGGTTTCCTCGGAGATTCCTTTCACATGGGATACCAGTTCAGGGTATTTGTCGAGTACCATGTTCGTAAGGTCGCCTCCGTCATCGAGTATCATGTTCAGTGGCCGGTCGGCTCCGCCGAAGAACAGGGTCTGCTCGATGCACCAGTCGGCCTCTTCCAGGGTTTGTCCTTTCCAGGCAAAGACACCGATGCCGGCGGCGGCGATCGCTGCCGCAGCATGGTCCTGCGTGGAGAAGATGTTGCAGGAACTCCACTTGACCTCCGCACCCAGTGCGGCCAGCGTTTCGATGAGAACGGCGGTCTGGATGGTCATGTGAAGGCATCCGGCGATGCGGGCCCCTTTGAGGGGCTGCGACGGGCCATACTCCTGTCGTATGGCCATGAGGCCCGGCATCTCGGCCTCGGCGAGGCGGATCTCCTTGCGGCCCCATTCGGCCAGGGAAATATCGGCTACCTTGAAAGGGAGGCTGAAATCGATGGATTTGGTCATGGTTGACATCGTATAAGGGTTTTACGGCGGCAAAGGTACTGATCACCTGCTAATTATCGCAGACGGTTCCCCACATTTTACGCGCGGTGCACACGTTCTCCGCAACACCGCCGCACACGGGTTGATTAACAGGGATATACTTGTAGGCTGTCATTGGTTATCTGGTTTGCTTGCCCTAATTTACCGGAGCATTTCGCCTTATGATACCATTTCCCCGCATCCTGTTTCCTGGGCTGCTGTTGCTGCTGTCCCCTTCGTCTTCGGCTCAGGCAGATACCTTCCGCCTGATCTGTCCACTGGAGGAGGCGGTGGTGGTACCGCCACCCAAGAAGTCCCTGAAATACGAGGAGCCGGATCTCTGTATCGTTCTGACAAGCCTGCCGGATACACTCGTCAAATCGGTAGGGTCGGGTCGGATCACGAACACGGAGCAGACCGAGGAGGGAGGCTATGGGGCAGTGCTCTTTGCCAAGATCAATGGAAAGGAATACTATTTCTGGTATTCTGGCATGGCGCGCCTGCTCGTTCGACGCAATGACGTGGTGAAGATCGGTCAGCCGTTGGGGGTGATCCCATCCGGCGGTCGCATCGAGTTGAACATGTATCAGTTCGAGACGCCGATCGACCCGACACGATATCTGGATTGCAAGGGGATCCTGAGGGCCGATCAGCCTACGGCGTTCTGAACGGTGCGTTCCATCACGTAGTCGTTCATGTAGAAATTCTGTCCGATATCGATATCCTCTTCCCGGATGACGGAGAATCCCATCCGCTCATAAAATCCTCTGGCCGGGTTGTTCCGGTTCACGTTCAGTTGCAGGGTCCGTCCTCCGTTCCGGGCGATCGCCTTCATCAACTCGCCGATCACATATGCGCCTGCCCCTTTTCCCTGCATGGAGGGCAGTATGTAAATTTTATGCAGTTTGTAGGTTCCGGATTCCGGCGGACCGATCGATGCAAAGCCCACGGGTTCCTCGTGGTCGGTTACGATGATGAATTCGTGCCGGTCCCGCATCTGCCGCTCCAGCGACGATGCGCTGTACATCCGTTCCAACATGTATTCGATCTGTTCCGGTGAAATGATCGGGGCGTAGGTTTGGGGCCATACCTGCATAGCCAGACCTTGTATGAGCGGGATATCCGGAATTCCCGCTACCCGGATCGCGAGTCCTGATCCGGGTCGGTGCATTCGCTGTGACAATCGCCTGTGGATGCGGATCTGTTTCAGGCTCATGCGGAGTGCCACTACGAAGGAGGTTACGGCACCGGCGAATAACAGGAGATCGGGCAGGATGCCTTTCATGTCGGGCGATCCCTGCCAAAAGAGGAAGGTGTCATAGCTGCCGTGAAAGAATACGGCCCAAAGTACCCCCCGGGCCAACAGCGTGTTCTCCCGGGCCGGCTCGAACTTGGCCTTACCCGCAAAGTACCCCATCAGGATACCGAATGTCGCGTGGGCGGGTACGGATAGGAACATGCGCAGGATTGCCACCTGGTAGCCGTTCCCGGACTCGGCCGATCGCATCACGTACAAGAGGTTCTCCAGAGTGGCAAATCCCATACTGGCCATGACCCCGTGCACGATCCCATCGAACGGTTCATCGAAGCTTGGACGTCGGTAGGCATAACCGCGGAGGGCAGCGAATTTGCAGAGCTCCTCCGTCAGGGCCACCACGAGGAAGGCCAGGGCTGCGGTTCCCAGAATGCTGTTGTCAAATACGGAACGGAGGGCCGTTTCGATGAAATAGGCCGGGGCCGTGCTGAGAATGCCCAGCAGGAAGGTGATGAGCAGGGTCAGTTTGGGTTCCCGGTTGAAAGCATCCCGGTGGAATATGAACAGGCAGATGGCCAGTCCGGGTGCGATGGCCAGGGCGATCAGTTCCATGAGTACAAGTTAGGGAAATGCCGTTTGTGCGATCGGATCAGTCTTCCTTTTTCCCGAATAGTCGCTTGAGGATCCCTTTTCTCTTATCGGATTCCCGGGTCGGTGATCCGATCGGTACGGAGGCCTCGTCTTTCCGAACGGCAGCGGGCCTTTCGGAGCTGTCGCGTTTGGATTTTTGGGGTTGTTCCTCCTCCACCGGCCGGGATTCCGGGCCGATCGGGTCCGAGGGCCTCCATTCGTCATAGTCGTCTTGTGTGCCGATGCCTTGATCGTCACCGCCGGGCAGCGGGTCCGTATCGCTCACGATGATATCGGCACTGCTCCATTCGTTCTCCAAGTCGGCGGGGCGAACGAACTGTGCGTTCCGCTCAATACCCAGTTTGGGGTTGGCCAGCACTTTTTGAAAGAAGTACTCGGTGATCGGTCGGGCGATGGCGTTTCCGTCGCTCGTATTTCGCATGAAATTGTATTCAAATCCCACCCAGGAGCCGGCGAGCAGTTGCGGTGTATAGCCGATGAACCAGGCATCGGCATTGTCATCGGTGGTCCCCGTTTTTCCGCCCATTTCAGCGGCACCCACGCGAGAGCGCATGCCACGTGCGGTACCCTTATCAACGGCTCCCTGCATCATGCGGGCCATGGTATAGGCGGTGGCCTCGCTCACCGCTTCCTTTCGGTTCACGCTGTAGTCGAAGCGTTTGATGGTATTGCCATTGCGGTCCTCGATCCGGGTGATGCAATAGGGCTTCGTAGAGAAGCCACGTCCCGCGAAGATGGTGTAGGACCAAAGCATCTCGTAGAGCGACAGGTCACAGGTGCCCAGACAGGTCGACGGATAGGGTTGTACCGGTGTGGGGATATTGATGCGTGACAGGAAGTCTGCAAATTGCTGCGGCCCTACCTGCTTCATGATATAGGCTGTGGCACAGTTCTTCGAGTAGGCCAGGGCATTGGCCATGGTGAGAACGCCTCCCCCGCATTTGCGGCCGGAGGGAACCCATCCCGATCCGGGAAAGAACTGCGCTACGTTCTCGCATTCGGTATCGGGGGTGAAGCCACGTTCTTCCATCGCTTGTGTGTACAGCAGCGGCTTGATCGTGGAGCCTACCTGGCGCTTGGTCTTGAGGTTGACGTGGTCGTTCTTGTAGGTTTTAAAATGGATCCCGCCAACCCATGCACGGACCTCACCGGTCACAGGGTCCATGGCCATGAAAGCGGCCTGTTCCATCTGAAGGTGATACTTGATCGAATCGAGCGGTGTCATGACCGTGTCCTTTTCGCGCTTGGTGTTCCAGGAAAAAACCTTCATGGGGACCTTATCCTCGAAGCTGGCTCGGATCTCCTTGTCGCTGAAACCGTCCTCTGCCATGTTCTTCCACCGGTCGGACTCCTTCATGGCTTTCTCCAGCAGCTTTTCATGGCTTTTCCAGATCGTGCCTGTCTTCATGTCGCGGCGTCCGTTGATGACACGCTGCAGGGCGGTCATGTGTTGTGCCATACCCTCTTCGGCATATTGCTGCATCTGCACATCAATGGTTGTATAGATCTTGAGGCCATCGTCATAGATATTGTAGGTGTCGCCGTTCGGCTTCTTGACATCTTTCAGCGCATCCCGAATCTCCCCTTTCAAAACCTCCCGGAAATAGGGGGCGTATCCGGTGTTCTCGTCCATTTTCCGGTAATTGAGCTGAATCGGAAGGGCTTTGAGTCGCGTGGCCTCTTCGGGTCGGATCTTGCCATTCGCCTCCATCTGGCCGATCACTACGTTCCGGCGTTCAAGGGCGGCCTTTGGATTCCGTACAGGGTTGTAAATGCTGTTTCCCTTCAGCATGCCCACCAGCAGGGCCGATTCCTCGACATTGAGCCGGTCGGGCTCTTTCTGGAAAAAGGTACGTGCCGCGTTTCGTATGCCATAGATGTTGTTCCCGAAGGGTACGGCGTTCAGGTAGAGCGTCAGGATCTCCTCCTTCGTGAAGTTCTTCTCCAGTTTGATGGCAATGATCCATTCCTTCAGTTTTTCGATCACCCGCCAGGCTTTGTTGCGGCTTCCCTGATCGAGTAGGGCCTTGGCCAGTTGCTGGGTGATGGTACTGCCGCCTCCCTGCCGTCCCAAAGTGAAAAGTGCGCGCAGCGTGGATTTGAAATCGATCCCGCTGTGCGCGTAAAAGCGCTCATCCTCGGTCGCGATCAGCGCGTCGATCACATGACGGGATATATCGCGGTATTTCACATTGCTCCGGTTCCCCCGTTCGGTGTAGTACTTGCCCATGAGGGTGCCATCTTCGGAGTAGACTTCCGATGCCTGCAGGATTGAGGGGTTCTCCAGTTCCGTAAGGGAGGGCATCTTCCCGAAGAGGCCGAAATTGGCCAGCAGGATGAGCAGGATGAAAGCGGAGAGACCTCCGATGAACAGTCGCCAGAACAGCCGTACGGAAGGCCTGGTCGACGGGGAGGGATTTTGTTTTCCGGTTGCCATGAAGCGG
>JBJOMF010000085.1:0-18167 GCA_046052505.1 Bacteroidota bacterium
GGAGCCCTGGTAGAGAATACCGTTTTTCACCCCGGAACCGATCAGATCGACTTTGACGCGGCCACCATCACAGAGAATACCCGGGTATCCTATCCGCTTTCCTCTATACGCAATGCGCAGGAACCCTCCGTGGGCGCCATCCCCAAGCATATCTTTTTCCTGACCTGTGATGCCTTCGGGGTATTACCCCCCCTGTCACGTCTCACACCCGGTCAGGCCATGTACCAGTTCATTTCAGGCTATACAGCGAAAGTGGCCGGGACCGAAGCCGGCGTCACTGAACCCAAGCCAACCTTCAGCGCCTGTTTCGGTGCCCCTTTCCTTCCCCTGCACCCCGGCACGTACGCGCAAATGCTGGGAGAAAAGATGCGGAGCAACGAGGTGCAGGTTTGGATGGTAAATACCGGATGGACGGGAGGCCCCTTTGGAACCGGTCACCGCATGAAACTTTCCTTTACACGGGCCATGATCGCTGCCGTGCTCGGCGGCAGGATGGAGGAAGCGGGTTATATGAATCATCCGGTGTTCGGTATGGCCGTTCCCGACAGCTGCCCCGGCGTACCCGCCGAGGTGTTGGACCCCCGGAAGACCTGGGACAACCCCGCGGCCTATGATGAAAAGGCCCGGTATCTGGCCGGTCTGTTCGCAACGAATTTTGAGAAGTATGCTGCAGGGGTCACGGAGGAGATCCGGAATGCAGGGCCGCTTCTTACCTGATGATCGGGAGCCCGCAAGATGAACGAGGGGATCAGAACAGACCGTAAAGCTCGGCGTCCACTTTTCGGATGATCTCACCCAGGTCCTCATCACGCTCGGCGAACTTGTTCTTGTCGACATCCACAACCAGAAGTTTCCCCTCCTTGTATCCGCCGATCCATTTCGTATAGAAGTCATTCAGCTTCTTGAGGTAATCCAGCCGGATGTTCTCCTCGTATTCGCGGCCCCGTTTCTGGATCTGGCCCACCAGGGTCGGTACCGATGCCTGAAGATAGATCAGCAGGTCGGGAGGCTGCACCAGTGATTTGAGGGTCTGGAAGAACTGATAATAGTTATCATAATCCCGCTTGCTCATCAACCCCATCTCATGCAGGTTGGGGGCGAAGATGTTGGCATCCTCATAGATGGTGCGGTCCTGGATGACCGTCTCGGTCCCTTTCTGGATCTCGACCAGCTGTTGCAGGCGGCTGTTGAGAAAATAGATCTGGAGGTTGAAGCTCCACCGGGGCATGTCCTCATAGAAATCCATGAGGTAGGGGTTGTGGTCCACGTCCTCAAAGTGGGGAATCCACTTGTAATGCTTGCTCAGCAGCTCGGTGAGGGTCGTTTTGCCGGCACCGATGTTGCCGGCCACTGCGATATGCTTGGGTTTGAATTTCGCTTTTGCCATGGTTGCCAGATCAGAAAACGATACCTCTGGTAGGTTTTAAAAGTAATGTAAAATCCAGTTCGGGAACGCCCCGCTTAAAAATAATTCAGTCCGATCGCCTCACGCACCAGCTGCATGGTGGCCGCAGCGCTTTTCCGGGCTTTTTCCGCGCCGGATTCCATCACCCGTCGCAGGTAGGCGGCATCGTTCCGGATCGCTTCGGCCTTTTCCCGGATCGGCCGGATAAAGCCCACCATATCCTCGGCCAGCTGCTTTTTCAGATCACCATACCGGATCGAGCAGTCGTTGTAGGCGCCCTCGTAATGACGGACCGTATCAGGGGCACTGACCAGACGGAGCAGCTGGAAAATGTTTTCGATATAGTCCGGCATGGGCGTACCGGGAACCATGGGGCCGCTGTCGGTTTTGGCCTTCATGACCTTTTTACGGATGAGATCATCCTCGTCGGCCAGATAAAGAGTGGCCAGCTGGTTCTCGCTCTTGCTCATTTTGCCGGTGCCGTCCAGACTGGGCACTTTCACCAGTCCTTCCCCGAAGTTGAACGCCTGAGGCTCGGGGAACACCGGTCCGTACCGGTGGTTGAACCGATTCACGAAGTTCCGGGCCATCTCGAGATGCTGCTCCTGGTCCTTTCCGACCGGTACCAGGGATGCCCGGTGTAGAATGATATCCGCCGTCTGCAGAACGGGGTAGGTGAGCAGGCCCGCATTCACGTTATCGGGTTGCATCCGGGCCTTGTCCTTGAACGTGGTCGTTTTCTCCAGCTCACCCATATAGGCCAGCATGTTGAGATAGAGGTACAGTTCTGCCGTTTCATGCACATGACTTTGACAATAGAGGGCCGCCCGTTCGGGGTCGAGGCCGCAGGCGATGTTCTCCGCCAGTACGCGGTGCACATGGCCACGTAGCTCCTTGGTGTCGGGATGGGTGGTGAGGGAATGCAGGTCAGCCACCATGAAGAAGCAGGGGTAGGTTTCCTGAAGCCGCACGTAGTTGCGCACGGCCCCGAAGTAGTTACCAAGATGCAGGAATCCCGTAGGCCGGATCCCGCTCATCACGATCTGTGTAGGGTCTTGCATGGGGCGGTGAAGATAAAACTGTTTATCGTATCGCTGGCGGGTGGCTCCGGAAGGAAAACAAAAAACCGGCCGGGTTGTTGATGAAGTATATTTGCATCAGGAAGCAGCGGGCCGCTTTTACCACCACCATACCACATCTTTCTGACCCCCTTTTATGAGTACTATCATCCATTTGGAGAACATTTGCAAGAGCTACTTCATGGGCCGGCAGGAGCTCCGTGTTCTTCAGGGCATCACCTTGGACATCCGGAAGAACGAATATGTCGCGCTGATGGGACCTTCCGGCTCGGGAAAGAGCACCCTGATGAATATCCTGGGTTGTCTCGACACGCCCACCTCCGGTACCTATGTCCTGAACGGCCAGGATGTGAGCCAGATGAAGGATGATGCGCTGGCCGAGGTGCGAAACCGGGAGATTGGATTCGTTTTTCAGCAATTCAACCTCTTACCCCGGCTGACCGCCGCTGAGAATGTAGCCTTACCGCTGGTCTATGCCGGCATGGGCCGCAGGCAGCGGCAGGAAAAAGCGATGGAGATGCTGGAAAAAGTGAGCCTGACCGATCGCAGCCATCACAAACCCAACGAGCTGTCCGGTGGCCAGTGCCAGCGTGTGGCGATCGCACGGGCCCTGGTGAATGACCCGTCCATCATCCTGGCGGATGAACCGACGGGCAACCTCGATACCCGGACTTCGTACGAGATCATGGGCATTTTCGACGCCCTGTATCAGGCAGGAAATACGATCGTGCTGGTGACGCACGAGGAAGATATCGCCCACCATGCCCGGCGCGTGGTACGGCTTCGGGACGGCCTGGTGGAAAGCGACCGGAAAAACGAACAAGCGATCACGTACGCAAACTGATACAACGCATGGCAGTGAAGATCTATACAAAGACGGGTGATAAGGGAAACACCTCCCTGATCGGAGGTACCAAGGTGGCCAAGTCCCACCGGAGGATCGAAGCGTATGGCACGGTGGATGAACTCAATTCCCATGTTGGTCTGTGCCGGGACCTGCTGGTGCAGCACGGCGTTACGCAGCAGCTCGGAGAGGTGCAGGACCGGTTGTTCACGATCGGTTCCCTGTTGGCCTGCGACCCCGGCAAGGAAACGGCCCTCACCCTGCCCAACCTGCAAGCTTCCGATGTAGACTTGCTGGAGCAGGAGATCGACCGGATGGATACGTTGCTGCCGCCCATGCGATCCTTCATCCTTCCGGGTGGACATCCTACGGTATCCTCCATCCATATTGCACGCTGTGTCTGCCGGCGTGCGGAACGATGCTGTGTATACCTGCACAAAAAGGAGGAAAAGCTGGACCCGCTGGTCATTCCCTATCTCAACCGGCTGAGTGACTACCTGTTCGTCCTGGCCCGCTATGCCGCCCAGGAGTTGCATGTGGAGGTGATCCCCTGGACACCGCGCCGCTGATGCGCCCCATACCCTATCCATTTACGATGACGCCGTCCTTCATCTGCAGGACCCGGTCGCTGAGCCGGGCCAGTTCCTCGTTATGGGTCACGATCAGGAAGGTCTGCCGGTATTCATCGCGCAACTGAAAAAACAACTGGTGCAGCTCCCGTGCCGTGGCGGTATCAAGATTTCCGCTGGGCTCATCCGCAAACACGATCGACGGGCGGTTGATCAGGGCACGGGCCACTGCCACGCGCTGTTGCTCTCCTCCCGACAGCTGGCCCGGCTTGTTGTGGATGCGGTCCTGCAGACCAAGGCGATCCAGCAGTCCCATCGCCGCTTCCCGCACTTCAGCCCGGCGGCGTCCGCCGATCCAGCCGGGGATACAAACGTTCTCCAACGCGGAAAACTCCGGTAGCAGGTGGTGGAACTGGAACACAAAGCCGATATGCCGATTGCGGAAGGCGGCCAGCCTCGAGCCACTCAGCTCCTGCAACCGTGTGCCGTTCATGAACAGGTCTCCACTGTCGGGACGGTCAAGGGTCCCCAAAATATGCAGGAGTGTGCTCTTACCCGACCCGGAGGGTCCGGCAATGGATACCACCTCACCGGCCGAGATATCCAGACTCACCCCTTTGAGTACCTCGAGGGTGTTGAACCGTTTGTGGATCGATCTGCCAGACAGCATGCAATTGGTGAAAATGATGACGGGTCAAATATCAGTAAAAGAAACCGGACCGAAGCGTGGTTTCGATCGGTCTATCCCGCTGATGCCTGCAAAAAATCCGAAAAAGAGTGGGGTTTGGAAAATTGCTGAATCCGCCTACATTTGCGAAAAATTGCGGGTACCTGCCCCGGCAGTTCCGGCAACGAAAACCCTCCTATCCCTTAAAAACATACCCGATGTTCTGGACCCTGGAATTGGCATCCTACCTGGAAGACGCACCCTGGCCGGCCACTAAAGATGAACTCATCGATTATTCGATCCGCAGCGGCGCCCCCATCGAGGTGGTGGAAAACCTGCAGGAACTTGAAGACGAGGGGGACGTGTACGAAAGCATCGAGGATATCTGGCCGGATTATCCGACACAGGACGATTTCCTGTTCAACGAAGACGAATACTGACACCCGGGCTATTCCGGGTTTTTTTACGCCCGAGCCAGGCCGCGGGCCGATCACCCTTCCATCTTGTCGATCACGGCCTGCGTTATGCCTGTGAACGAGAAACCGCCATCATGGAAGAGGTTTTGCATGGTCACATACCGGGTCAGATCGCTGAAAAGCGTCACACAATACTGGGCACAGGCATCTGCAGAGGCATTGCCCAGCGGACTCATCTGTTCCGCGAACCGGATGAATCCCTCGAATCCCTTTACACCGCTTCCGGCCGTGGTACGGGTGGGTGATTGGGACACCGTGTTCACCCGGACCTTATTGCGCACGGCAAAATGGTAGCCGAAACTACGCGTGATGGATTCCAACAGTGCCTTCGCATCGGCCATCTCATTATAATCGGGAAAGACCCGCTGGGCAGCTATATAGGTCAGGGCCACTACACTACCCCACTCACTCAGCGCATCTAGGTCCCAGGCCGTGCGCAAGACCCGGTGCAAGCTGACAGCAGAGATATCGAGCGTCTTCTGATTCCACTCGTAATTCATTTCGGTATAGTGTTTCCCTTTACGCACATTCAAACTCATGCCAATGGAATGCAGTACGAAATCGATCTTGCCGCCAAAATGGGCTTGGGCCTTTTCAAACAGGTTCTTGAGGTCATCCATGTTGGTAACATCGGCCCCGATCACCGGGGCGTCGCCGCAAAGAGCCGCCAGTTTATTGATCTCGCCCATACGGAGGGCAACGGGTGCATTGGTGAGGACCAACGAAGCCCCTTCCTCCTGGCAACGCAGTGCCGTTCGCCAGGCGATCGATTTCTCATCCAATGCGCCGAATATGATCCCTTTTTTCCCTTGCAATAACTGGTGCGGCATACAACATATTTTAAAGCGGTAAAAATAGGGAAGTTTGTGTCATGCAGGCAGGGCCGGTGGACCGGCCAACCGGAGTTGCCTGTATGAACCCCGGAACACCGGTCCGGCGCGTGTTGTGGGCAAACACCGATGGGGCTAAGGCCGGCGACCGGTGCCGCAATTAAAGGCGCTGAAAAAGAATTGCCTGGAGCCAATAGCGGGAAAGCGGCGGAGCGTAATTTCGCAACAGGCAATTTACCGGGGAGAAAGTCACAACGCGAACGCCTGTTAGCGTGTTTCCGCAGTAACTTTAACGAGTTCGTGCTCCGCCACGACCCGAAATCAAACCACATCATGCCCCAACGAACTGTGATCACAGGTACCGGCTGCTACATTCCGGATGCGATAAAGACGAACCGCGACTTTGCCACGCATGATTTCTATGACGAACTGAACCAACGCATCAGCGCTCCCCCGGAAGAGGTGGCCCTGAAATTCCAGGAGATCACGGGCATCGAAGAACGTCGCTATGCGGCACCGGATATGAATGCCTCCGACATGGCGGTACTCGCCGCCCGAAAGGCGCTGGAGGAGAGTGGCACCGATCCGGAAACACTGGACCAGATCATCGTGGCACACAACTTTGGAAATGTGATCAAACACACGATCCAGACCGATGTGCTGCCGGCCCTGGCGTCACGTGTCAAACACGGGTTGGGTATACGGCAACCCGCTTGTGTGGCCTACGACATCCTGTTCGGATGCCCGGGCTGGTTGCAGGGGCTGATCCAGGCAGACAGCTTTTTTAAAGCCGGCATCGCGAAGAAAGCACTGGTGGTCGGTACCGAAACACTGAGCCGCGTGTTGGATGCCTATGACCGCGACAGCATGATCTTTTCCGATGGCGCCGGCGCCGCCATCGTGGAGTCCAGGGAAAGCGAATCGGAGGGTATGCTGTCCTGGAGCGTGCAAAGCCACTGCATGGATGAAGCGTACTACCTCCATATGGGTCCGAGCAATTTTCCGGGCTCTGACCCGCGGATACGCTACATCAAGATGAAAGGTCGCAAGATCTATGAATATGCCCTGGAACGGGTCCCGGTGGCGATGAAGGACTGTATCGACAAGGCGGGGGTCTCGCTCCAAGAGGTAAAAAAGATCTTCATCCACCAGGCCAACGAAAAAATGGATGAAGCCATCGTCAAGCGGTTGTTCCGCATCTGCGGCCAGCCCAAGGTCCCGGAACATGTGATGCCAATGAACATCCACAAGCTGGGCAACAGCTCCGTGGCCACCATCCCCACCCTGTTCACGATGGTCCGTAAAGGCTATTGGGACCAACATGCGCTGGAACCGGGAGATATCGTGCTATTCGCCTCGGTCGGGGCGGGAATGAACATCAATGCGGTCTGTTACAGGATCTGACCGGCATCGGGGCCTTCGCCTATCTTTGCGGCATGACGATCTCCTACAAATGGCTCTGTGATTACCTGCCGGCCGGCCCGGACGGACAACCGCCCGTGGATCCCGAACGGCTGAGTCGCATCCTGACCGCCGTTGGTCTGGAAGTAGAACACATGCAAGCCTATGAAGAGGTCAAAGGGGGGCTGACCGGTCTCGTGATCGGCGAAGTGCTGCATACAGAGAAACACCCCAACGCTACGAAGCTCACACTGACCCGGGTAAGCACGGGTGGCAGCGAACCCCTTGCCATCGTATGCGGGGCCCCTAATGTTGCGATCGGGCAGAAAGTGGTGGTTGCGCCTGTCGGTGCCACGATCTACCCCATCAACGGAGCTCCCCTGACGATGAACGTGGCCAAGATACGGGGGGTCGAAAGCCATGGCATGATCTGCGCAGAAGATGAGATCGGACTGGGCCCGTCGCACGACGGCATTCTGGTGCTTTCAGACGATGCAACCCCCGGTATGACGGCCACCGCCTACTTCCAACCCTACACGGATACGATTTACGAGATCGGACTCACACCGAACCGGATGGACGCGATGAGCCACTGGGGCGTAGCCCGTGATGTATGCGCATATCTCAGTCACCATGACAAGAAGGACCTCCGTCCAAAACTCCCCTTAGCCGGCCCATTCCGGCGCGACAGCGATGCATTCGTGATCGAAGTGAACGTGGAACATGAGGACGCATGCCCCCGCTATTCCGGCGTGAGCATCGATAACATCCGCATCGGACCATCTCCGAAATGGCTTCAGCAACGCCTGAAGGCCATTGGCGTACGACCCATCAATAACATCGTTGACATTACCAACTACATCCAGCACGAGACGGGGCAACCGCTGCACGCATTTGATGCAGATGCCATCACCGGCCGTCGCATCGAGGTACGTTTCGCACGGGAGGGGGAAACCTTCGTCACACTCGATGAAAAAGAACGGAAGCTGGATACCGGTGACCTGCTGATCTGCGACACTTCCGGTCCCCTGTGCATGGCCGGTGTATTCGGGGGGCTCCACAGCGGCGTTACTGACAAGACGCGAAATATTTTCCTGGAGAGCGCCTGTTTCGACAGTATCACCGTACGGCGGAGCTCCTTCCGTCACGGGCTTCGGACCGATGCGGCCACCCGCTTTGAAAAAGGAACGGACATCGCTGCCACGGTCCCCGTGCTCAAACGGGCCGCCCTGCTGATCAAGGAACTGTGTGGAGGCGATATTTCCTCTGATATCATCGACTGCTACCCTGTGAAACGGGAACGGACCGAGGTAGCCGTCAAGTGGCATTACCTGAAAAAGCTCAGCGGCAAAAACTACCACCCCGATTCCGTGCGCAATATCCTGGAGAGCCTGGGCTTTGAGATCCTGAAGGAGGGAGTGGATGAATTTCGCGTGGCCGTACCCTTGCACAAACCGGATATCGGCCTTGCGGCCGATGTCGTGGAGGAGATCATCCGGATCGACGGCCTTGACCATATCGAGATTCCGGGAAGCATCACGATCACGCCCTCGGTAGACGATGCCTATTTCCGGGAGAGTTGCCGAGAAAAGACGGCAGGCGCGCTGGTGGGTATGGGTTTTCAGGAAATGCTGACCAACTCCATCACCCATCTCGCCTACTTCTCCGAAACGGAACAGGCGACCTTGGTACGCATGCTCAACAGCCTCAGCGCTGAACTCAATGTGATGCGCCCCTCGTTATTGGAGACCGCGCTGGAGGTGGTGGCCCTGAACCTGAACCGAAAGAACCAGAGCCTGCGCCTCTTCGAGTTCGGAAGGACCTATCGGACGCCTTCCACAGGCCGGTATCTGGAACAGGAGCGACTGGCCCTGGTACTGTCCGGACCGCTGGCCCCGGACCACTGGAAACAAAAGGCCATTGCCGCCGACCTTTATTATCTCAAAGGGGTGACCGAGTCTCTTCTGGAGGGGCTGGGCCTTACCGGCTGGGCGTGTGTAGACATGGAATCCGAGAAACTCACGGACACGGTATGCTACCGGCATACCCAACAGGAACTGGTGGTTTGTGGTACGGTCCGTCGGACCGTACTCGACCGCTTTGGGATCAGGCAACCGGTCTTTTTCGCGGAATGGAACTGGGACGCGATCATCGCATTAACTGAAAAGGCATCCGCCTCCGTTACCGAACTGCCCCGTTTTCCGGCCGTGGAACGTGACCTTGCCCTGGTCGTGGCCAGTCAAACACCCTGGCACCGCGTGCGGGATACCATCCGGGAGACCGGATTGGAGAAGCTCCGCGATGTACGCCTCTTCGATATTTTTGAGAGTGAGAAACTCGGTGCAGGCCGAAAGTCCATGGCCGTGAACTTCACCTTTCAGGATATCGAAAAGACCCTTACCGACAAAGAGATCGACGGCTGGATGCAGACCATCATGACCGCCCTGACGACTCAATTACAGGCAGAAATCCGCAAATGAGCCAGACTGAAGCACAACTGAAACGGATTCAGGATAAACTGCAACAACTGCTGCGGAAGCATGCTTTGCTTCTAAAGGATCACCAGCGGCTGACAGAGGCCTTGCAAGCCTCCCGGAACAAACAGGATCAGCAACAAGCCGCGATGGAAGTGCTGCAAGAGCAGGTTTCCATCCTAAAGGCCGCGGCCGGCGAGCTGAACGAGCGAGAACGAAAAGAATTTGAAAAGCGTATCACCGGATACCTGAAAGAGATCGACCGGTGCATCGCGTTGCTGGGCGAATAAGGGTCAGACGCGTTTTACAAGATCGACGCTGAATGCCTCCTCTCCCCGGGAAAGTTCCAGGGTATAGCGGCCGTAGGGCAGGTCGTTCAGTCCGTTCCAGTCGAGCACCTCATGGCACAGCGCCGGTTCGGCCTCCAGCGTTCGGCAAACATTGCCCCCGTCATCCCGAAGGACGCAGCGCAGGCACTGCCCGTCGGACGTCTCCACCCGCAGGCGCAGGGTGTCGATGAACATGGATGATGTAACTTTAGCGAACATGATTGAAGCGTCAGTTTTTGGGTCGAACTGGTTTTCCGGAGATGGATCTGACCTCAAGGGGGGAACTAAAATAAGCGGAAAAATCATAAAAACGAAATCAGCATGGTAGAATTAATTGTACTCTCGGCCCTGGTAGGCGACCGGACCTACCGGATCAAGATTAGCCCGGAGGATGAGGAGGTGGTCCGGAGTACCCTCCGAACGATCAACGAGAAGATCCTCGAATTCAAGACCCAGTTCGCCGGAAAGGATATGCAGGATTACATCGCAATGGCCCTGATCTGGTATGCAACCGAACAGCACGATGGAGTCGCTGAACGGCTGGAACAGGGGCACATTGCCGGACGCCTTACTGCCCTTGAAAAACTGCTTGACGGACAACTGGGGGAATAAAAAACCCGTCGAAACGGGCTTTTGATATCTGATGCAGGTAGCCTGTCCGATCACCGAGCCATCGCTTCCGCCAATTTTTGATCCAACTCCTCGCCCCTGAGATTTTTGGCGATGATCCGCCCCGTTGGGTCCAGCAGGATATTTTGGGGGATGGCCTTGATCCCGTATTGTTTGGCGACCGCATTGTCCCAGAATTTCAGGTCACTCACGTGGGTCCATTCCAGCTGATCGTCATGGATGGCCTTCATCCATTTTTCTTTCTGCCCGGGGCGGTCCAATGACACCCCGAGGATATGGAAGTTCCGATCCTTGTATTTTCGGAAGGCCTTCACCACATTGGGATTCTCAGCCCGGCAAGGTCCGCACCAGCTGGCCCAGAAATCGACCAACAGGTACCGACCCCTGAAGGCCGAAAGGGTCACCGGACGGTCCAGCGTATCATTTTGCGTGAACTCCATTGCGATCACCCCGATCCCCGTCTTTTTGGCCGTTTCAATATCCCCGCGCAGCTGCTCGGCCGAGGGATTGCGCCGCACCGATTCCGACAGCAGGGCATAGAGCGGTTCCGACCGCTCCGGACGGATATCCCACCCCGCATATTGTTGGAGAGCATATATCGATACGGGTGAGCCGGGGTTCTTCCGGATGAAGGCAGCGTACACAGTCTCTTTTTTCACCTCTTCCACGGAATCGATTGACCGTTCCGTACGGTTCAGCGCCTCCTTGTTACCGTCTTTGTTGAATTGAGCATATTGATCGTAGAGTCGCTGGAGCTGATCGTCATACGGTTTGCCGGCTTCCTGAAGCCGGAGGTAGTCGGTGTGCGCGGAGGAACCCCTGACCCGGATATTGCTGAAGGAATCGACCGACGTGACACGGATCTTGCCGGGCCCGATAAAAACCGCGGCCATATCACGGCCCGCATTCATCCGCAGCGTACCTCCATCTGCAGTACGAGGGTATCTGGCCCGCAACCGGGCCAGTACGGGTTCGGACAGCTTGCCCTTGAACTGATAGGTCCCGTCGGTGTTCCGGGCACTGTCGGTTTTCCACTCCCCATTGGTCCGGTATTGGATAAATACCCAGTCCGGCTGCAGCAGGGTATTGCGGAAGTCGCCGCTCAGCTTGAAGGGGAACGGGGTTTCCTGGCCAGAGCCGAGGAACGGAAGCACCAAGGTCAGGAGATATACAACTTGCTTCATATCAGATCGTTTTACCCGCAATATACGGAACCCGGGGCAGGGGGACTTTGGCGGAACGATAACAGCTGAACCGGTCAGACTGTGGGCCGGTTTTCGTAGTTTTGTACATTCAGCCGCGACGGGGAACACGGAAGGTGCAACCCGCCCGAGCCGCAGATCATGAAATCATTAAATCATACCATTCATGGACCCGAATATACTCCCTATCATCTTTGGTGCTGCCGGACTGCTGGTGGGCATCATAGCGGGTAAGCTGTTCTTTTCCCGCAACTCACGCAAGAAGATCGAAGAAGCCGAGATCCAATCGCAGACCATCATCAAAGAGGCCGAACTCCGGGCCGAGACCATCCGTAAGGAGAAAGAACTCGAGGCCAAGGAAAAGTTCGTGCAGATGAAATCGTCGCACGACAAGGAACTTTTCGAAAAGAACCGAAAGATCAATGATTCCGAGAACCGGATCCGCCAGAAGGAACAGTCGATCAACCAAAAAGAGTCGAACCTGGAGCGTCAGGTAAAGGAGAACGAGGCGATCAAAGAAAATCTCAACCGGCAGATCGAGTTGGTGAATATCAAGCGCAACGAACTGGAAAGACACCAGGAGGAGCACATCCGCCGACTTGAAAAGATCGCCAACCTGTCGGCTGAGGATGCCAGGACCCAACTGGTGGAAAGCCTGAAGAACGAGGCACAGACCCGCGCACTGGCCCTGCAGCAGGAGATCATAGAGGAGGCCAAACAGAAGGCCGGCAAGGAGGCCCGCAAGATCATCATACAGACTATCCAGCGTACGGCGGCCGAACAGGCGATCGAAAATACCATCACGGTCTTCAATCTGGAAAGTGATGAGATCAAGGGGCAGATCATCGGCCGGGAAGGCCGGAATATCCGTGCCATTGAAGCGGCGACCGGGGTCGACCTGATCGTGGACGACACGCCGGAGGCCATCATCCTGTCCTCCTTCGACCCACTGCGTCGTGAGATCGCCCGCCTGAGCCTGCAACGCCTCGTGGCGGACGGTCGCATCCACCCCGCACGGATCGAAGAGGTTGTCGAAAAGACCCGCAAACAGATCGAGGAGCAGGTCATGGACATCGGGGAACGGACAGTCATCGAACTGGGCATTCACGGCCTTCATAAGGAACTCATCCGTATGGTCGGCCGGATGCGGTTCCGTTCATCCTACGGACAAAACCTCTTGATGCACAGCCGCGAAACGGCCAACCTTTGTGCTACGATGGCTGCCGAACTTGGACTGAACCCCAAGCTGGCCAAGCGGGCCGGCCTCCTGCATGACATTGGAAAAGTTCCCGATGAGGAAAGTGAGCTGAGCCATGCCCTGCTCGGGGCCAAGCTAGCGGAAAAATACGGGGAGAACCCTGCCGTGGTGAACGCGATCGGTGCTCACCACGATGAGATGGAAATGCAATACGTCATCTCCCCGATTGTACAGGCTTGTGATGCCATCAGCGGTGCCCGCCCCGGCGCAAGAAGGGAGATCATGCAGCAATACCTGCAGCGGATCAAAGACCTTGAAAGCCTTGCTATGGGTTACGGCGGCGTCGAAAAGGCTTATGCGATACAGGCAGGACGTGAACTGCGGGTGATCGTGGAGGCAGACAAGGTTTCCGATCAGGATTCGGACCGCCTCTCCTTCGAGATCGCACAAAAGATACAGACCGAAATGACCTTCCCGGGCCAGATCAAAGTGACGGTGATCCGTGAAAAACGTGCGGTGAACGTGGCCAGATAATTAAATTAATAAGCTGTCTTTCAAATAATTAATAAGGCCCGGTCCGTCAGCCTGACCAGAACCGCGCAGATCGAAGACAAAGTTCTCCGGTATCTTTTCCCTTTGCGGTCTTTGCCTTACCTTTGCCGTCCAAATTAAGGATATGAACGCCATTGCCTACGTACACGACCAACTGACCCCCAAGCGGGAATTTCCGGCTTTCAAGCCCGGCGACAACATCACCGTGAATTACAAGATCATTGAAGGCAATAAGGAGCGTATCCAGTCCTTCAAAGGAGATGTGATCAAAAAACAGGGTACCGGTCATACGGCCAGTTTCACCGTTCGAAAGATCTCGGACGGCGTGGGCGTGGAGCGGGTCTTTCCCTATTTCTCCCCCAATATCGAATCGATCGTGCTGAACAAAACCGGTCACGTCCGTCGTGCCAAGCTCTTCTATCAGCGGAATCGCAGTGGCAAGAGCGCCCGTATCCGGGAAAGGCGCATTCTCACCGAGTCACCGGCGGAATAAGCAACCCTTGCAACGAATTGACCCGGCCCTGCGCCGGGTTTTTTAATGCGCGTACCCCTGAAAAGCCATATAGGGATATCAGAACTTACTTAGTATCTTTGTTGACTTAATCCGAAAAACATGGACCTGTATCTGTTAGCCTTTGGCACCAACGAGATGATCATCATCGTGATCGTGGTCCTTTTGCTGTTCGGCGGCCGCAAGATCCCTGAACTGATGCGCGGCCTGGGCAAAGGGGTCCGGGAGTTCAATGATGCAAAGAACAACGTCCGTCGTGAGATTGAGGACAGCGCCAACGACCCGAAGAATTCCTCCACGCACTGATCGAACCGTCCCCAGCGGGAGCGCCGCCGTGCATAACCCTCCCAGAAGGCCGGGCCCGCTGATCTCGAACCCAAGGCCCCTCCGGTTGCGGTACCCGCCGAATGACACCGCATGACCCTCAAGCACGTTTTCAATGCCTTTTTCCTGACAGGATCCCTGATCCTGCTCGGTAGTGCCTTGACCTACGCTCATGGTCAGGAGTCGCCTTTACCAAGTGCCGATCCCTTACCTGAACAGGCCGGTGACTCACTGCCGCCCACCCATCCCAAAGCGGGTTTCCGGCAGTTGCTGTACAGCGCGATGGAAGGCGACGGAGTAACGGGAGCCCGTCTCAATCCCATGGCCGTAACTTTCGTAGAGCGATACATCACACAGCACCGTAAGGCCTATATGGCCATGAAAGTTTGGGGAGATCCCTATCTCACCCTCATGGACCAGGTCCTCACCCAACATGGCATTCCCGTTGAACTCAAATACCTGGCCGTCATCGAATCGGGTCTGCGGGCCGATGCCCTATCACCCGCCGGAGCGTTGGGGCCCTGGAATTTCATGCCGGCTACCGCACGGCACTACGGTCTGACCGTGACGCGGTACCGGGATGAAAGAACCGATTTCACCAAAAGCACGCATGCGGCGGCACGGATGCTGACCGACCTGTATGCCCGCTATGGAGATTGGCTGCTGGTGATCGCCGCCTACAACTGCGGCGAGGGGAATGTGGAACGGGCCATCCGAAAGAGCGGAGGCAGCCGAGATTTCTGGACCCTCCAATACCACTTACCGAATGAATCGATGAACCACGTAAAAAAATTCATCGGCACCCACTATATCTTTGAGGGTGAAGGCGGCATCACCACCCTGACAAAAGGAGAAACGAAAGACCTGGTGAATCAGGTCCTTCAGTTGAGCAACGAGGAATTGCAGCAATCGACGACGAATAAGATCACCGGCCGATTCAACAGCGAGGTCATAGTGAAATATACCGGCATCGACCGGGCGCTATTCGACCGCTTCAATCCGGGTTTCGACCAGGAGATCGCACTCAACGGGACGTACCAGCTCCGGCTCCCGATCCGGAATATGAATGATTTCATTGCACGGCGTTACCAGATCCTGGAAGAAAGCCTGAACCTTCTTTTGAAAAATCCGACCGGCACGCCGCGGTGAGTTCAGCCCTTCCGCTGTACGATCCGCTCGATCGCAGCGGCCTTGATGCGGCATTCCTCCCATTCCCGTTCGGGATCGCAAGAATGTGTAATCCCTGACCCTGCCTGATACGACAGGTATCCGGTCGCACTGTTGAAGAGGACGCTGCGGATCACGACATTGAAGTCGAAATCCCCGGCCGGGTCAAAATAACCCAATGCTCCGGAAAAAAGCCCCCGTCGCGACCGCTCGTAGGTGTCGATCAATTGCATGACACGGACCTTGGGCGCACCGGTCATCGATCCCATCGGAAATGTGGCCCGGAAGATGTCTGCTAAGGAAATACCATCCCTCAAGGTTCCCGAAACCGTGGACACCAGATGATGGACCTGCGGAAAGGAATACACGGAGCACAGCTCATCCACCTGAACGGTCCCTGCGCTACAGACCCGCGACAAATCATTACGGACCAGGTCGACCACCATGATGTTCTCCGTGCGTTCCTTTGGGCTTGTCCGTAACATATCCAGTTCCCGGGCATCGGCCACCGGATCGTCGGTAATTCGTCTGGTGGTACCCTTGATCGGCTGCGAAAGGATCCGTTGGCCTGTTTTTCGCAGAAATCGCTCCGGACTGGCACAGATCAGCCATTGATCCCCGGTCCGGTAAAAAGCGGAAAACGGATTCGGGGATGCTGCACTGAGCGACCGGTACAATCCAAACGGATCGGCGCGAACACCGGAGGCGTAAAACTCCTGACAGAAATTGACCTCATAACAATCCCCCTTGGCAATATGGGATTTCAGGGTCCGGATGGCATCCAGATATTCTTCCCGTGAGAAACGCTGCCGGATCGGAGGATAATCAACGCTGACTACGGGCGCTGTCGGTGCGGACCGTATGTCCCGGTACACTTGGTCGGGATCGGCCGCCTGTATCGACAGGATGCCTGACGACAGTCGAAGAAGGACCTCCGGTTCGAAGAAACACAGGTCCGGAAATCCGATCCGGTCCTCCTTTTGGGTGTACAGGGATTCGATCTCGTCCTTGAGTTCATAGCCCAAATGGCCGAACAGCCACCCCCCTGCTTCACTTCGGAACGACATGAACCCGTCCAGGGCACTACCTGCGGCCGACCGGAACGAGCGGCGTACGCCCGCGCCGACCAACAGATCATACGACCCCGGATGCGTACAGTAACCGTGGCTGTCCAGAAAACAAAACGTGCTGAAGGTTCGAAGCCAGTTCAGCACGTTGTCTTTTATTTCGGAAACGGAGGCGACCGGAAAACTGCGTTCGGTCGCAGCGGGTTCTGTCAAGGAAGGTTGGGCAGGCAAGGGCGATCAATAATCATCATCTTCATCGTCACCGAAATCCTTATCGTTGAAAAGGTCCTTGAATTCATCATCCACTTTGAAGTCATCCTCATCCTCGACGCCACCCTTCTTGGAAGGTGCTTTTTTCCCTCGGGACTGGGGCACATCAAACTCATCAAAATCGGGATCCCAATTATCCTCCTCCTCCGGCTTCTCCCAATCGTCCGGGCCGTCATCCACATCATCCTCCTCATCATCGTCCTCCTTTCCTTTACGGGATGCACCGCTCTTGCCCGCCTTGCTGCCGGCAGGGACGAGTTCGTCCGCCTCATCATTCAACAGATCCTCTTCGTTCGTTTCCTCCTCCTGACTCTTCTTGCCTTTGGGTGCAGCCTTGGAGGCGGATCCTTTCCCGGATTCAATGGCGGATTTACCGGAACTTTTCTTTCCCTTTTCGGGTTTTGTGGCCATGGTATTCAGGGTTGCAACCGTAAAATTTCGGCGAAGATTTTAATTCGCCAAATTTTTGAACGGATTTTTTGAGGAGGAGTCCAAACGGGAAACGAACGGACGATCACCCGTTGACGTCTATGATCTGCAGTCGACCGGGACCGTTGGAAATATGGGAAACAGGCACGCCGAGGTATTCATTGATGTAGGCAACGTATTGACGTGTGGTCTCGGGAAGTTCGGCATACCGCTTCAAACCACTGGTATCGAAATTCCAACCCGGGAAGGACCGGTACACCGGCCGGGGGCGGGACCGCTCCATCTGAAAAGGTACTTCCACGGTCTCTTGCCCGTCCAGAAGGTACGCGATGCAGACCTGCAGTTCCGGGAAGGTATCCAGTACATCGGCCTTTGTCATAACCAGACGTGTCACTCCATTGATCATACAGGCGAACCGAAGCGCCACGAGGTCGATCCAGCCGCACCTGCGGGGCCTACCGGTAGTCGCTCCAAACTCATTGCCGATCTTGCGGAGGGTCTCACCCGTGGCATCCTCCAGTTCCGTCGGGAATGGACCGCCACCGACCCGGGTGCAATAGGCTTTGGTCACACCGATGACGTCCCGAATGTGACGGGGCGCCAAACCGAGGCCGCTGCAAACCCCTGCCGAAACCGTATTGGAGGAGGTGACGTAGGGAAAAGTACCGAAATCGATATCGAGCATACTACCCTGCGCCCCTTCAGCAAGTATCTTTTTTCCGGCAACGATTTCCCGATTGATG
>JBJOMF010000086.1:0-4387 GCA_046052505.1 Bacteroidota bacterium
GCTCTCCACCTTCGCACCCACTTCCAGGCCCTGCGGGGCGAGGATATAACTCTTCTCACCGTCGGCATACTGGATCAGGGCGATGAAGGCCGTCCGATTGGGGTCGTACTGGATCGACTCCACCGTAGCTGCTCCGGCCTTTTTCCTCTTGAAATCGATGAGACGGTATTTTTTCTTGTGACCGCCGCCGATGTAGCGCATCGACAGGTGACCCGAGGAATTGCGGCCGCCCGTGCGCTTTTTCGGCTCGACCAGGCTCTTTTCAGGCACATTGGTGGTCACCTCCGCGTAGGCGTTGCCGATTCTCCAGCGTGTGCCGGCCGTAACAGGTTTGAATTTGCGTAAAGCCATGTTCAGGTTCTTTTATGGGTTGCGCCCTCCGGGGGCGTCGATCTCAACACTTCGCGGCGGTTGATTGCCATTACAATTCATTTAGATGTTCGAATACAGGTCGATATTCTCCCCTTCAGCTACGGTCACGAACGCCTTCTTATAGGCCTGCTTGCGTCCCGAGATGACACCGGCCTTGGTAAACTTGCTCTTGCTTTTGGCAGGAGCCACGGCCGTGTTCACACTGGTTACGGTAACACCGTAAAAGCTTTCAACAGCCTTTTTAATCTCGAGCTTGTTGGCCCGACGCGAGACTTTGAAGGCATAGCGACGCAGCTTTTCCTGCTGTGCATTGGCTTTTTCGGTGAGTATCGGCTTGATCAGAACTTCAGAGAGTTTCATGGTGTTCGCTTGTTAATGTTTTACAATCAGGCTTCGGCAGCTTCCTCCTCAGAGAAGATCTTGGCAGCGCTTTCGGTCATGACCAGCACTTCGGCATTCATGATGTCGTAGGTGTTGATGTCGCTCAGCAGTACACCCTGCACCGTGGGCACATTGCGCATGGAGCGGTCCACATGATCGTTGTACTCCGGCTGCACGAACATCACCTTTTTGTCCGCCACCTTGAGGTTGCCAAGGATGTCGACGAAGCTCTTGGTCTTGGGGGCCTCCAGGGTGATGTCCTCGATCACGAGGATGGCATTCCCTTTCGCCTTGTAGGAAAGGGCCGAGATCTTGGCAAGGTCCTTTACTTTACGGTTGAGCTTGATGTCGTAGCGGTGGGGCTTGGGGCCGAAAATGGTACCGCCGCCCTTGTACAGCGGGTTCCGGATATTGCCCTTCCGGCTGCCGCCGGTCCCCTTCTGGCGGTGCAGTTTCCGACTGGCACCTTTGACCTCCGCGCGGGTCTTCACCTTGTGCGTCCCCTGACGCTGGGCTGCCAGGTATTGCTTCACGGCGAGATAGATCACGTGATCGTTGGGCTCCGCCCCGAAGATGTCTTCTGGCAGTTCCACTTTCCTACCGGTGGCCTTCCCTTTTGTATTCAGTACTTCAACTTGCATGACTGTGCGTTTTTCAGGCGGCTGACCGCCCTGTAAAGATTTATTTCTGGATGAGAACGATAGAACCGTTGTGGCCGGGAACCGATCCGCTTACGAGGATGTAATTCTTATCCGGGAAGATCTTCAGGACTTTCAGGCCCCGCAGTTTGACGCGATCCGTCCCCATTCGGCCGGCCATCCGCATGCCTTTCATGACGCGGCTGGCATCGGAGGAGTTACCCAGCGAACCCGGTGCACGCTGCCGGTCGTGTTGCCCGTGCGACTGCTGACCGACACCGCCGAATCCGTGACGCTTTACGACACCCTGAAAACCTTTTCCCTTCGTAGTTCCGACCACATCGACATCCTCCCCTTCGGTGAAGATCTCTACGGTGACGGTCTCGCCCAGGCTCTTTTCAACGGAGAAGTTGCGGAACTCGCGGGAGAATCGCTTGGGAGCGGTTGCTGATTTGGCAAAATGATTTTTCTCGGCTTTGGTGGCGTGCTTCTCGCTCTTGTCGCCGAATGACAACTGAAGGGCACTGTACCCGTCGGTCTCGCTGGTCTTGACCTGGGTGACAACGCAGGGACCCGCCTCGATGATGGTGCAGGCGGTCTGCTTACCCGAGGGATCGAAGATGCTGGTCATCCCGATTTTCTTCCCAATAATACCTTTCATGGTCTTCAATTTGTGCCTGCAAGGTTATTGGGACAGCCGCCGGCACTCGTACCGGACCATCGGCTTCAATCCCCGTTCGCCACCGACCTTTTCCTTTTCCGCCCCGATCGGGCGCCCCGCTATAACGAGGTCGGAAGTACCGGCAGTAAACAAACCCTGAATGGCTTGTTTTATGTAATTCGCCAGCGCTCTTTTCACGTCCCGGAGGACGGTTGAGAGATGACTGTTTGAATCGATTTATAAGAACTTTTGCCTTGCCGGATCACCGGCACGGGCGCTGTTATGCCTTGATCTCCACTTCCACGCCGCTGGGCAGATCGAGCTTGCTCAGGGCATCCACCGTGCGCGAAGAGGAGGTATAAATATCCAACAGCCGCTTGTGCGTGGCCAGCTGGAACTGCTCCCGGCTCTTCTTGTTCACGTGAGGCGAACGCAGTACGGTGAAAATCTTGCGACGGGTGGGCAGGGGAATAGGACCTGTGACCACCGCACCGGTGCTGCGAACGGTTTTTACGATCTTCTCCGCGGACTTGTCCACCAGGTTGTGATCGTACGATTGCAATTTGATGCGGATGCGCTGCGACATGGGCAAATCCCAAGTTTTCTTTTGGGAGTGCAAAGGTAGGGCCGATGCCCTTACCTTCCAAATAGTTAGCTATTAATTTTATCCCCGATTCTTGGCGCTCGAAGAAAAACCATGTTTAATCTACAACAGGCTGACTATCATTTTTTTGCATACCCAAGGTGCAAAAAAAGTCCCGCCGAAGCGGGACCCGTATATGTTCCTTGAGGAGAGGGATCAGGCGGAGACCTTGCCCTTGACCTTGGCGATCACCTCTTCAGCGATATTGTTCGGTGCCGGCGCATAGTGGGAGAACTCCATGGTCGAGGAGGCACGGCCGGAGCTCAGTGACCGGAGTTGGGTCACGTAGCCGAACATTTCACTGAGGGGCACTTTAGCCTTGATGACCTGCGCGTTGTTGCGGCTGTCCATTCCCTCCATCATCCCGCGGCGGCGGTTCAGGTCACCGGTGACATCCCCCATATACTGGTCGGGCGTCACCACTTCCACCCGCATGATGGGCTCCAGCAGAATGGGCTTGGCCTTGCGGGCCGCCTCCCGGAAACCCTGCTTGGCGCAGAGCTCGAATGACATAGAATCGGAATCGACCGCATGGAAGCCCCCGTCGAACACGCGGATCTTCAAGTTGGCCACCGGATAACTGGCCAGCACCCCATTGGTCATCGATTGCTCAAAGCCCTTCTGGATGGCAGGCACGAATTCACGAGGGATCGAGCCCCCGAAAATATCATTGACGAACTGGTAATTCTTATCGGGATTTTCCGCTTGCCAATCGGCATCCACGGGCCCAAGTTCAAAGATGATATCGGCGAACTTACCACGGCCACCGGTCTGCTTTTTGAGCGTCTCCCGGTGCTCAATGGTAGCCTGGAAGGCCTCCTTGTAGGCTACTTGGGGCGCTCCCTGGTTCACCTCCACCTTGAATTCACGCTTCATCCGGTCCACGATGATCTCCAGGTGCAGTTCACCCATCCCGGAGAGGATGGTCTGACCGGTTTCCTCATCGGTACGTACGCGCAGCGTAGGATCTTCCTCCACGAGTTTGGCGATGGCCATACCCATCTTGTCCACATCAGCCTGTGTCTTGGGCTCTACGGCCACGGAAATCACCGGCTCGGGGATGAACATATTCTCCAGTGTGATCGGATGATCCTCATCGCAAAGGGTATCTCCTGTCTTGATCTCCTTGAAACCGACTGCGGCACCGATATCACCGGCTTCGATGAAATCGATCGGATTTTGTTTGTTGGCGAACATCTTCATGATCCGGCTGATACGTTCTTTCTTTCCGCTTCGTACGTTCAGCACATAGGAACCGGCATCCAGACGGCCGGAGTAACAGCGGAAGAAAGCCAGACGACCAACGAAGGGATCTGTCATGATCTTGAAAGCCAGCGCTGCGAATGGCTCCTTGGGATCTGCCTTACGGCTGATCTCCTCACCGGTATCCGGATTCGTTCCTTTGGTATCCGGGATATCGATCGGGGAGGGCAGGTAGCGACAAACGGCATCCAGAGCGGTCTGTACCCCTTTATTTTTGAAGGAAGAACCACATAGCATCGGAACGATGCTCAGGTCGATTGTAGCCTTTCGGATGGCTTCGTGGATCTCGTCTTCGGAGATGGCATCCGGATTCTCGAAGAATTTCTCCATCAGCTGATCGTCATACTCGGCAACGGCTTCCACCAAGTTGGCGCGCCATTCTTTCGCCTCATCCACCATATCGGCCGGAATATCGATCTCATCGAAGGT
>JBJOMF010000087.1:0-4635 GCA_046052505.1 Bacteroidota bacterium
GCCACACCGTGGCAACCGACATCATGACAATTCCAGCTGTAACCATCCGTATCACCGGGATGGATTCTCTGCTAAATGCCGTATCCAATCCGTACAAATCGAGATAGCCTTCCGGATACAGATTGATGCTGAGGCAAAGGATGCCGGTAAGAAGCAGGCTCAGCCGTACGATCTTACGGATCAGCAGGGGAACCTGATCGGAGCGTCCTTGTCCGATGATATTGCTGATCATCGCATTGGCCGTACTGGCAAAGGACCAGGTGAAGATCCCTATGATGCCAAAGATATTTCGCATGGTATTGCTGATCGCGAGAGGCCTTTCCCCCTGATGTTCTATAAATATGTAGAACAACAGCCAGGCCAAAATACTGATCAGGTATTGACCGACCAGCGGTGCCGATTGGCGGAATACCAGTCCCGATAGGACCGGATCGAACCGCCGGTTCCGGAACAGCCCGAATTCCGTATGGAATCGGTTGTAGAAGAGGATGAACAGCACCACCAGCAATCCGGCGGCCTCTGCGATCACGGAGGCCCACGCTGCACCATTGAATCCCAGTGCAGGCAATCCCCAGTGACCGAAGATCAGCGCAGAGTCGAGCAGGATGTTCAGGATCGCTTGTATCCAGAAGCCGAATTTCATGTACCGGCTGTTGTTGGTGCTGACGAGCACGGCATTGCACATCTGAAACACATATAGAAAGGGGATGCCCCAGGCACGGATCCGTAGGAATGAAACGGCGTCGTTATAGACCTCTTCGGAATGAACCGATGCGGCGAGGATCGGCGGTCCCGCCACCCAGATGATGGCGATGCCCGCAAATGCATATCCGGCCGAGATCCAAAGGCCCTGTACGAACAGCTTGCCCATTTCCTCTGGCCGGTTTTCACCTGCCCGGCGTGACAGGAGCGACTGAAGACCACTGTTGAGTCCGTTACCGATCAGGGCAAAGATCAGGTAGAATACACCGGTGATGCCGGCTGTGGCCAGCTCGGACTCGCCCAGTCCGCTGATGAATACATTATTGACGATAAAGTTGATCTGCGGAACCAGCAGGGCCAGCGCGATCGGCAAGGCCAGACGCAGGATCTGGCGGTTCGTCGTTTCTACCTGTAGGACGGAATGCTCGGTTGCTGCTTGCATGGGAGGGTTGTGGACGCGCAAACCTACGATATAATTTTTTTGGGTATTATTGCATGCATTCGCCGTGGCTAGCACGTTTCATATTGAACACCATTTCGGTTCGGCACCCATTCAACCGGTTCTCTACATTCAGATCGGTGATCGGGCCATTTGCCATGCCGTAACGGAAAAGCCTACCGGTCGGTTGTGCGCGGTTTCTTACCGCCTTTACGATTCGGTGTCCGAAACCGTGCTCGAAGACCTGTTCCGTACCGATCCCCTGCTGGGCTCATCCTTTTATCAGGTCTGGATATCCTATGCGGCCGGAAATCATTCGATGGTGCCTTCTGCCGGGATCGGTAAGGACGATGCCCTGCAGTCATACGTAGCCGTATACGGAAGGACCGAGGGTATGCATCTGGTCGCGGAACGCATACCCGGATGGCAATTGTTTCAGGTGTATCCCGTTCCAAGCCGCTTGCATGCGTGGCTGACCCGTCGGTTTCCCCAGGCACGTTGGATGTACCAGTCGGGGACCCTGCTGGCGGGTGCTCCGGCCGCCACGGACACGGGGTGCTTTCGGGTGGACCTGGGACCCGAACACATCGCAGTGGTTCTTGTCAGAAGCGGCAACCTCCTTGTTTCAGCACGGTATCCTTATTCGTCACCCGACGATGTGCTGTTTGCCCTGCTTCGTGCCTGCCGGCAATACGGCATCGTGCGGGAGCATGTGGTCCTTGAATTGTCCGGTTTGATCGAGGCTGATTCCGCATTGTATCGCGAACTGATGCAGTACTTCGTCCATCCTGTTTTCAGGATCCCGTCGAGTTGGGACCTTCGCGCGGGCAATTTCCCCCCGCATTACTTCACCTCCCTAAATGACCTTGCGTCATGCGCATCATAAGCGGGGCGCTGGGTGGCCGGCGCTTTCAGCCGCCTGCGAGCATGCCACATACCCGTCCGACCACGGATATCGCAAAGGAAGGCCTGTTCAATATGTTGCAGAACCAGGTATCATTCGGGTCGTTGCGGACTCTGGACCTTTTCGGGGGTACGGGCAGCATAACGTATGAGCTCGCTTCCCGGGGTGTCACCGATCTCACGATCGTGGAAAAAGATGCCGCCATGTTCAGTTTCATCAAGCACACGCTGGAATCGTTCCGGATCTCGGGAGTACGACCGGTACGTGCCGACGTGTTTCGTTTCCTGCAGCAATGCCAGGAAACATTCGATCTCATTTTTGCAGGCCCTCCGTATGCACTGGCTGATATCGATTCGTTGCCACGGCTTATTTTCGAGCGAAAGCTCTTGCGTAAGTCCGGTTGGTTCATACTGGAGCATACGCCCAGGAACGGGTATGCCGAATGGCCCTACTTTAAAAGTCAACGTAACTATGGAACGACGGTTTTCTCCTTCTTTTTAGAGACGCGCGACTGAGTTTTGATGTATCTTTATAGCAGTGCCGCTGCGGCGTCCTCACCATGTCATCCCATTTCCTCCTGCGATCCTTCCGGCTTTTGCTTTTCCCTTTTGCACTTCTCTATGGTGGCGCGGTGTCGATCCGAAATTTTCTCTATGACAGGCATTGGCTTCCTTCCGTCTCCTTTGGGCTACCGGTAATCTGCGTTGGCAATCTCAGTGTGGGAGGAACGGGAAAATCACCCATGGTGGAATTCCTGATCGAGCGGCTGCAGGACCGGTATCGTGTTGCCACCCTGAGCCGGGGTTATAAACGGCGGACGCGGGGCTATGCGCTCGCCGGCGCGGAAACCACGGCCCTCGAGATCGGGGATGAGCCCCTGCAGTTCCATCGAAAATTCCCCGGGATAAGCGTGGCCGTAGGAGAGGAGCGTATGCTCGCCATTCCGCAATTGTTGCAGGACCGTCCCGACACACAGGTTGTCATCCTGGACGACGGATTTCAGCACCGGTCCGTGCGTGCCGGACTGAACCTGTTGCTCACCGATCACGGGAATTTGTTCACCCGGGATTTCTTTCTGCCAACGGGTGATCTTCGCGATCAGAAGAAAAGTTACCGGCGCGCTGACATCATCGTGGTCACGAAATGCCCACCCGAGCTCACAGCGGACGCTTCCCGGGCACTCATCAGCGAGATCCGTCCCAAGGAGGGACAGCAGGTTTTGTTCACCATACTCGAATATGGGAGGCCTTATCATATTTCACAACGTACCGAGCGAACGATCGACGAAGGCTCGGAGGTCCTTCTGGTTACCGGTATCGCCCATCCGGCACCGTTGAAAAAAATGCTTGAGGAATCCACCTCATTCTATAAGTGGCTCTCTTTTCCCGATCATCACATTTTCAGTCCGGACGACTGGCAGGAGATCCACACGGCTTTTCGGGCCCTGACTGGTTCCGACCGGTTCATACTCACAACCGAGAAGGATGCGGTCCGGCTTGAGAAATTCATGAGGCCCGGTGAAGACCTTCCGCTTTTTGTAATACCCGTTCGGCACCGGTTCCTGTTCGGGGGCGATGCGGAGCTGGAGCGAAGCGTTCTTTCTTACATTGATACCTTTAACCGACCCAAACCATAACATGGGAAGAAAAAATTCGAAAAAACAGAAGCAACGATCAAAGGGAAAGCTTCCGTCTGGTCAGGTAGTCCGGGGCACCTTGGAGATCACCCGCTCCGGAACCGGTTTTGTGACGGTGGAGGGCCTGGATGCGGACGTTATGGTCCGTCCAGGTGATTTCAATACGGCCTTGCACGGCGACCGGGTGGTGATCGCCATCAAGGAAGTTCGTGCAGGAGGACGTCGTATGCAGGGGGTGGTTCGCGAGGTGCTGCAGCGGAAGCGGACGGATTTCATCGGACGAGTCGAGATGAGCCGCGGGTTCGCCTTTTTCATACCGGAAACCGAACGTCCGATGCCAGACATCTTTATCCCTAAGGAAGCTTTTAACGGAGCCACCGACAACGACCGGGTCGTGGTACGCCTCACCGGGTGGGAACCGGGCGGCAAACGCCCGATGGGGGAGGTCATCAGTCTGCTCGACGAGGAATCGGGCAACGATGCAGCGATGAAGGGCATCCTGCTTGAGGAAGGGTTTCCCCTGCAGTTCACTGATGATGCCGCTGAAACGGCCCTTCGAATATCGGATGTGATCAGCGCTGAAGAGGTGGCCCGACGCCGCGACGTACGCGGGACCCTCACCTTTACGATCGACCCCGTGGATGCCCGGGATTTTGACGATGCCCTGTCCATCCGCCGCCTGATGAACGGGAACTATGAGATCGGTGTACACATCGCGGATGTCAGCCATTTTCTGGAGGAGGGAAGTCCGCTCGATCAGGATGCCTACCTCCGAGCCACCTCGGTGTACCTTCCCGACCGGGTGAATCCGATGCTCCCTGAACACCTTTCCAATTTCCTTTGTTCCCTGCGCCCCCTGGAAGAAAAACTGACCTTCTCCGCCATATTCGAGATGGGTCCGAAAGGCGAGATCCGTGACCGCTGGTTGGGTAAAACGGTGATCCGTTCCGATCA
>JBJOMF010000088.1:0-3717 GCA_046052505.1 Bacteroidota bacterium
CCGGCGGGGTTCAAAAAACAGCTCCCTGATTCGGAGACCGGTCGCTTTGTGATCAACAGGGGTTTTGAGAAATGTCTCGCGCTTTATCCGATGCGCACCGGGGAACCGCTCTTTGCCCAGATCACCGGGTTGAATGAATTCGACCCCAAGCAGCGGGAATTCAGACGCGCCTTTTTGAACGGCGCCACCTATGTGGAGCCGGATTCCGCGGGGCGCATCCTGCTGCCGCCCAGCCTGAAGGTGTATGCGGAACTGACCAAGGATATCGTGCTGATGGCAACAGGTGACAAGATCGAGATCTGGGATAGTAATAAGTACAAGCAGTTCTTTGATTCGATTTCCTCGGATGCCTTGAGCGATCTGGGACGGGATGTCCTGGGAGGAGGAGGTCAGCAATAAGCGGTTCATGAGACAGATCCCTGCGCACGTACCAATGGGTTGCAAGGGGGTCGGTCATCCCTGTTTTCACAGGTACTCATTTTCGTCACATTATATCCATGCCGCTTGAATCCAGCCTACCATATCCCCGTCCTCTTGTCGGAAGCCCTGGAGTCGCTGCAGGTACGTGCCGATGGCACGTATGTCGATTGCACCTTCGGAGGCGGGGGTCATTCCCGCGCCATTCTGGAGCGGCTGGGTCCGAAAGGACGACTGATCGCTTTCGACCAGGATGCGGATGCACGGCGCAACCTGCCGGCCGACACGCGTGTCACCTTCGTGCCGCACAATTTCCGTCATATCGGACGCTTCCTGAAGTTGGAAGGGGTGATAGCCGTTGACGGTATCCTGGCCGATCTGGGTGTGAGCAGTCATCAGTTCGATGCCGCGGAACGCGGCTTCAGTACCCGGCAGGACGCAGCACTGGATATGCGAATGGACCAGCGACAACAGCGTACGGCAGCCACCATCCTGGCCACCTATACCGAGTCGCAGCTGCACAAACTGTTCGAACAGTACGGCGAAGTGACCAATGCACGTACCCTGGCGCGCAAGATCGTTGCGGTACGGACGCAGGTGCCTCTTCAGACCGTTGACGGATTCCGTCAGGCCCTCCGAGAGATCGTTAAGGGAAATCCCCACAAGTACTTTGCCCAGGTATTCCAGGCCTTGCGGATCGAGGTGAATGATGAGCTCGGTGCGTTGCAAGAATTACTGATCCAGGCCCCCGCACTTCTGAAACCGGGAGGGCGGATCGCCATCATCTCTTTTCATTCCCTGGAGGACAGACGGGTCAAGCATTTCTTCCGGAGCGGTCACTTCGACACACCGGTTACGGATCCCTTCCGTGTGAACGAACCGGCCCATGAGCTCCTCGTGATCACCCGGAAACCGGTACTGCCCACGGAGGAAGAGTGCCGTACGAATCCCAGAGCCCGAAGTGCGAAGCTGCGGGTGGCCGAAAAAACGATGATGGTATGATCAGTGATACGAACAAGAAACGGGAATCAGATATCCCTTGAAACCTTTTATGATCACGTGAACGGACACAGAACATGAGCACACAACAGGAAATAAATGAGCGACGCGGTTGGAAGCGCTGGCTGAACTATCAGTCGGTGGTGCGGCAGGTGCCTTTCTTCCTGTTCCTTTCCCTGCTGGCTGTCCTGTACATCTACAACGGGCACTATGCCGACAAGACCATCCGGCAGATCAATCAGACGGCGCGTGAGGTACGGGAACTGCAATACGAGTATACCGACCTGAAGGGGCGGGTGCTTGGGCAGACCAAGCAAAGTGAACTGGTCAAGGCGGCAGAGCCATTGGGACTGAAAGAACTGACCGGCACCCCGGTGGTGCTGAACGATAGCCTGGCGGACTGAACACCCGCCGGACAACGAACGAACAACAACTAACACGACCGGATGGCGGACCTGGCAACAGGGGGCTGCCATCGGGAAAAGCGAACAGTGGAGGTCAAACGGGATATATTATGGCGGGTGTACGTGTGCTTCCTCGGCATCACGGTACTGAGCCTGCTGGTCCTGGGACGCGCATTTTACATCCAGCGGTTCCAGGGTCATTACTGGCGCGGCATGAGCGACAGCCTGCACCGCCGGTTCGTTACCCTGACGGCCGACCGCGGTACGATCTTCAGCGAGGATGGTCAACTGCTCAGCACTTCGGTACCCACCTTCGATATCTATATCGACTTCAATGCCGACGGGCTCCGTGAAAAGAAGGGCCAGCGATTCCACCAGCATGTGGATTCTTTCGCACTCATGCTCAGTCACTATTTCGGTGACAGGACCCCCGGACAATACCGCGCCGATCTGGTTCAGGCTTATCAGCAACAGTCGCGCTACTACCCGCTACGGAAAAAGCTCAGCTTCGAGGATTACAAGGCATTCAGAGAGTTTCCCCTTGTTCGTCTGGGCCGCAATAAAAGCGGGGTGATCGTGGAAGTGAACTCGAAACGATACATGCCGTTCGGGCTTCTGGCAAACCGCACGATCGGCCTTTCCCGTGAACACATTGCCAGCAACGGTCAGGTAAAGAAGCAGAATGTGGGACTGGAGCGGAGCTACGATTCCCTCCTCAGTGGCCGCGACGGGCAGCGCTTGGTCCGGTTCATCGCCGGAGGCGCTGCGATACCCGTCGAGGGAACCCAGACCGATCCCGAGAACGGGAAGGACATCTATACGACACTGGATGTGACCATACAGGATATCGCCGAGAACGCCCTGTTGCGCATGTTGCAGCAATGCGAGGCGCCCTATGGTACGGCCATCGTCATGGAAACGGCCACGGGAAAGATCAAGGCCATGGCGAATCTGGGCCGCCGTTCCGATGGCAGCTATTGGGAGGATGACAATTACGCCCTTCGGGTTACGGAGCCCGGTTCCACCATCAAACTGGTGACCCTGATGGCCGTATTGGAAAAAGGCAGCAGTCGGATCGATGACCTCGTAGAAATAGGGGAGGGCGCCCGGGCCATAGTGGGCAGTAAGAGTGTGACCGATGCCGAACGGGCGCCCAGACCGGTCCTGACCTTGCGTGAATGCTTTGCGCATAGTTCCAATATCGGAATGAGCCGTGTCGCTTATAAGGCCTTTCATAAAAAGCCATCGGAGATCCAGGAATTCTTTCATCGGTTCCGGTTCGATCAGGCATCTCCCATCGATCTGTCGAACGTACCCCAACCGGGGATGGCTCCATTGAATCAGAAGGGAAGTGCCGAGGGGAATATGCTTTGGATGAGTTTTGGTTATGGTGTTCAGGTCAGTCCCCTGCACGTGCTCACGCTTTACAATGCCGTTGCGAACAACGGCCGGATGATGAAGCCCTACTTGGTCAGTCAGGTGAAGCGTAATGGAACGGTCCTTAAGCAGTTCGATCCGGTCGTGCTCGATGGCCAGCTCTGCCGTCCGGACGTGATACAGGCGGCGCGCTCTGCCATGGAAGCCACCGTAACCGATGGTACCGCTACCACCGCGTTTAATGGGTTGCCCTTTTCGGTGGCGGGCAAGACCGGAACAGCTCACGTATCAGATGGGCCTATCAAGTATAAGGATGGCGTGTACCAGGCCAGTTTCGTCGGGTATTTTCCTGCCGACCGCCCCCAGTACTCCTGTATTGTGGTCATTCGGACCCGGCCCCGCGTGATATCTCATTTCGGGGGAGGGCTGGCGGCCCCCGTTTTCCGGGAGATCGCCACAAAACTGCACACGCTTTTCGTGAACAGGAAGGCAGCGACACCTCTGAAAGCAGAACGGGACA
>JBJOMF010000089.1:0-6492 GCA_046052505.1 Bacteroidota bacterium
AGGGGAGGTACTGCCATAGATGGGAGGTGGTCAAAGATATTTGTCGCCCTTATAGCGACGGACCTCGGCGAGGTAGTCTTTGATCTCCTGTTCTTTATCCTTTTTGCAGATCAGGAGTACATCCGTCGTATCAACGATGATATAGTCTTTGAGCCCTTGCAGCAGGACAAGCTTTCCGTCGGGTGCATGCACCATACAGGTGCTCGCATCGATCACCATGACGTCTTTACCGACCACGGCGTTTTCGAAGTAGTCTTTCTCCATGTTCTCCCAGGCCGAATTCCAGGAGCCGAGGTCACTCCATCCGAAGGAGGCCGGGATCACATAAACGTTTTCCGCCTTTTCCATTACAGAGTAATCGATGGACACGTTGGTACACTGCGGATAGATACTTTCCAGTGCTTCGGCCTCTGCCGGGGTATGGAAGCGGTCTTTTTCCGCGGCGAAGATCTCGTAGAGCTCCGGGTCGTGTTTTTCCATGGCGGCCAGGATATCCTTCACCCGCCAGATGAAGATGCCGGCGTTCCAGAGGAACTCCCCGCTCGATACAAAGGTTTTAGCCAGTTCGGGATTCGGCTTCTCGGTGAACGTCTTCACCGTGTAAACATCACGATCGGCCGCTGCCGGGTCGTACTGTATGTACCCGTAACCGGTGTTCGGGTGCGTCGGTTTGATACCGATGGTGACCAACGCCGGGTGGGTTGATACGAATTCCAGTGCTTTGCTTGCGGTGCGCAGGAACTCCTCGGTCTCCAGGATCAGGTTGTCGGCAGGCGCCGCCACCATCAGGGCCTCAGGGTCTTTGTTCAGAAGACGGAAGGCGATCGATGCGATGCAGGGGGCTGTGTTTTTTCGATAGGGCTCGGCCAGGATGTTCGATACGGCGATATCGGGTATCTGCTGTTGTACGATCGAAACATAGTCTTTCGAGGTGATGATATAGATGTTCTCCGCCGGGACCAGCCGGAGATACCGTTCCCAGGTCTGCTGCAACAGCGACTTGCCGGTTCCCAGAATATCGAGGAACTGTTTGGGAAGGGCCGTGCGGCTCATCGGCCAGAACCGGCTTCCGATGCCACCGGCCATGATCGCTACGTACTGGTTTTTTTTCATATGGCGTTGTTCTGGCAGGAGCCGTTCGTTTAGAGGATGCCTTCGCGCATCAGGTCGTGCAGGTGCAGGATGCCGGCATACCGGCCCTCCTTGACTACGGCCAGTTGCGAGATCTGGTGCCGACGCATCAGTTCCATTGCATCCACCGCGAGCTCACCGCCTTCGATGAATTTTGGAGAAGGATTCATGATATCACCGGCACTCACCGATTCGATCGCCGGATTTTTTTCGAGCATGCGCCGCAGGTCTCCGTCAGTGATGATACCGAGTAGTTCCCGTTCCGGACCCACTACAGCGGTTACCCCCAACCGTTTTGCGGTCATTTCGACGATTACTTCACGCAGGGATTGATCGGGCCGGACCGAGGGCTGTTCATTTCCGGCGCTCAGGTCTTCCACCCGCAGGTAGAGTTTTTTGCCCAGCATTCCTCCGGGGTGGTAACGGGCAAAGTCATCCGTGCGGAATCCCTTGAGCTCCATCAGACAGATGGCGAGGGCATCGCCCATGACGAGTTGGGCGGTCGTGCTGGTGGTGGGTGCCAGATTATGCGGACAGGCTTCCTGTTCGACGGTCGTGCGGATCGTCAGATCGGCCTGTCGGGCGAGAAACGAATCCGTTTGTCCGACCATCCCGATAAGCCGGTTACCAAAACTTCGGAGCAAGGGCACCAGCACTTTGATCTCCGGACTTTCACCGCTTTTACTGATAAGGAGCACAACATCCTCGGGTTGAATCATGCCGAGATCGCCATGGATGGCATCGGCTGCATGCATGAAAAGGGAAGGCGTGCCGGTGGAGTTGAGTGTAGCGACGATCTTTTGTGCGATGATGGCGCTCTTCCCGATACCACTCACCACCAGCCGGCCTTTTGCGGCGGCGATGAGTTCTACGGCCTTTATAAAATCAGCATCTACGAACCGGGAGAGCCCGGCAACGGAGTCTTTTTCTAACTCAATGGTTTTGAGTGCTATTTCGGCAATCGGTATCGGCATGGAACCGGTTTCATCAACTGATGAAGGAATTCATGGGGTCGGGATCCGGGACAAAAGTAGCTTTTTACCACCAAGTACACCATTGTGTACATCCTCATTTTAACGGTGTTTAAACCCACCGAAAAGGAGCTGTGGCGTACCGTTTTGGATCTTTTTCAGGTACAGGCCTGCCGGGCCTCAGGAGGCATGAAAAAAAGCATCTTTTATCGATCCGAAACCGTTGAAAAGTGTTATCTTAAATATTCTGTGCCTGTCAATGCCGGCGCGGACATGAGTTCATCATGGGAACGACCACCAGAAAACAAGCGACCCCCAAGAAGCAGACAGCGCCCAGGCCCGCAACGGCCAAGAAAAAATTCGACCTGCACAGCGCCTTACAGGAGCATTTCGGGTTCAGAACATTCAAGGGAACACAGGAAAAGGCCATCGAATCGCTCCTGGCCGGTCATGATACTTTTGTGATCATGCCGACGGGCGGAGGCAAAAGCCTCTGTTACCAACTGCCCGCCCTTGTCAGCGACGGGGTTGCGATCATCGTATCCCCTCTGATCGCCCTGATGAAAAACCAGGTCGATCTCATCCGCGGATACAGCAGCAACGACAATGTCGCTCATTTCCTGAATTCGACGCTCACACGCAAGGAGATCCGTGAGGTGCATGACGACCTGCTGACGGGCAAGACCAAGATGCTGTATGTGGCCCCGGAAACCCTTACCAAGCAGGAGAACCTGGAGTTTTTTTCCGATTTGCCCATTTCTTTCTTTGCGGTAGACGAGGCCCACTGCATTTCGGAGTGGGGCCACGATTTTCGCCCCGAATACCGGCGCCTGCGGGAAATGATGATACAGATCAACCCGGATATTCCGGTGATCGCACTCACCGCCACTGCTACCCCCAAGGTGCAGAGCGATATCATCAAGAACCTCGACCTCCGATCCCCGCATGTTTTCATCTCTTCTTTCAACCGGCCCAACCTGTACTACGAGGTGCTGCCCAAGATAAAAAAAGAGCAGACCGATAAGCATATCGTGCGTTTCATCAAAGGGATGAAGGGACGGAGCGGGATCATTTACACACTGAACCGGAAGACGACCGAGGAGCTCGCCGACCTCCTGGTGGCCAACGGCATCAAGGCCGTCGCTTACCATGCCGGGCTGGACAGCAAATTGCGGGCGGAACGACAAGACCAGTTCCTGAACGAGGATGTCCAGGTCATCTGTGCGACCATTGCCTTTGGGATGGGGATCGACAAGCCGGACATCCGTTTCGTGATCCATTACAATATCCCCAAGTCGATCGAGAATTATTATCAGGAAACCGGCCGTGCCGGCCGTGACGGCCTCGAGGGCAAGTGTATCCTGTATTACTCTCATAAGGACGTCAGTAAGCTTGAGCACCTGATGCGCGATAAGCCGCTCAGTGAGCGAGAGGTGGGGGCCCAGCTGATCAGCGAAACCGTAGCCTTTGCCGAGACCGGTGTCTGCCGCCGCCGCGTGCTCATGAGTTATTTCGGCGAGGAATACGACAAAGACAATTGCGGTCTTTGTGATAACTGCAAGCACCCCAAGGAGCGGGTGGAGGCCCGCGACGAGGCAGCCCTCGTCCTTCGGGCCATCCGGGAACTCGATGAGCGGTTTGCAACGGAATATGTGGTACAGATCATCACCGGTAAGCTGACCCCGCAGATCCAACTGTTCCGCCACGAGGGGTTGAATGCTTTTGCCAGCGGCAATGACCGGGACCCGCTGTTCTGGAATTCCCTCATCCGGCAGTTGCTGCTGGAAGGGCTTTTGTCCAAGGATATCGAGGAGTACGGCGTATTGAAGTTCACCGCACGCGGGGAGGCGTTCCTGAAAAAACCCCGTTCCCTCAAGATCGTACTCAATCACCTCTACGATGATGCGAACGCCGACGATGAGGAAGGTTCTGAGTCCAGCGCCGGTGCTGCCACCGATGACCGTCTTTTTGAAATGCTGAAAGAACTCCGACAAAAAGAGGCCAAGAAAAAAGGCCTCCCGCCCTTTGTGATCTTCCTGGAAGTGTCCCTGCAGGATATGGCGACCTTTTTCCCCATCACCCTCGAGGGGCTCGAAAAGTGCCAGGGGATCAGCCGCGGCAAGGCCCTGAAATACGGTCGCCCTTTTGTGGACCTGATCGCCCGATACGTGGAAGAGAACCAGATCGAGCGGCCGGATGACTTCATCATGAAAAGCGTGGTGAACAAGAGCGGAAACAAGGTTTATATCATCCAACACACGGATCGGAAGGTGTCGCTCGAGACCATTGCCCGCAACAAAGGGTGGCGGATGGACGAGATGCTCGAGGAAATGGAGTCCATCGCGGCCAGTGGCACTAAACTGAACCTGGACTACGCTATCGATGAGATGCTCGATGAGGCCGATCAGGAGGAGATCATCGATTACTTCAAAAATTGCGAGACCTCTTCCCTGCAGGTGGCGCAGGAGGAACTCTCCGATTTCAACTTCAACTGGGAACAGCTCAAGATCATGCGCATCAAATTTCTCACCGAATACGGCATGTGACCACCCCGGGCCGGCCCTCACTTCCCATGGACCTGCAACCGCTCCACCTCATCAATGACTGGGTCGTGCTTCGGCCGCTGCAACCGATCGATCTTGAACCGTTATTCAGTGTCGCAAGCGACCCACTCATCTGGGAACAACACCCCAACCCGGATCGCTACCGGCGGGATGTATTTGAAACTTACTTCAAAGGGGCCCTGGCTTCGGGTGGGGCCTTTCTCATCCGGGATGTGCGCGGCGAGGTGGTCGGTTGCAGCCGATTCTATGAGTTCGATTCCGACCTGCGTGAGGTGAAGATCGGATATACGTTTTTTGCACGTCAGTGCTGGGGGCAACCCTATAACCGAAGTACCAAGCGGCTGATGCTCGACCATGCCTTTCTTTACGTCGACCAGGTCCTGTTTCACGTCGGTGCAAATAACATCCGTTCGCAGAAGGCCATGGATAAACTGGGCGCAGAGCTAACGGGTCAGGAGGACGTGGCATATTATGGTGAACCGCCCCGGAACAATTTCGTGTACAGGATCCGTAAATCCGACTGGATAACACCTGTGTAGTGTGTGACGGGCTACCGGGTTTTTCAGTATATTCAGGTCATTAACCAACCCGAAGCACATGCGATCCCCCCTGGTTTTACGGGCCTGTATCGGCCTGCTGTTCTCGTACTTGTTCCTTATTAGTTGTTCGCCGTTGCTGGCGCAGGACCGCGACATCAGCAACCTCTCTTCCGGCGGCAAGCTGCACCCCCTGCAGGCCAACATGGACATCCGGCATTACACCCTTTCTCTGGATGTGGACCTGACCAAACAACGGATCTCGGGTTTCACGGAAGTGCACATCATCCTGGCAGCCGCGGCGGATACGGTCCTGCTCGACCTGATCGATCATTATCAGGTAACGGCCGTAACGGTCAACGGTCGCCCCGAAACCTACACCCACGCACAGCATAAGATCCGTGTGTACTCTGGGAAGGGGTTCCCGGCCGGGCCGATGCGCATCCGGATCGCATACAACGGGGAGCCTCCGGTAGCGGTACGTCCCCCGTGGCTTGGCGGCTTCACGTGGACGAAAGACCGAAGCGGAAATCCCTGGGTAGCCATCAATTGCCAGAAAGAGGGCGGGCGCTTGTTTTTCCCCTGCAAGGATCATCCCAGTGATGAACCCAATGAAGGTGCCGACCTCTTCATCACCGTTCCCGCCGGGTTGGTGGTATCGGGTCCCGGGTTGTTGCAGCAGGTGACCACCCGGAACGGCCGTTCGACCTATCACTGGAAGACCCGTTACACCATCAGCAACTATTGCATCCTATTCAATATCGGAAAATACAAGGTGATACAAAAGGACTTCACCACCATTAACGGGCATGTCGTGCCGATCGTGTATTATATCCTAGAGGAGGATACGGCGGAAGCAGCGAAGGTCATTGCCCTCAAGGAACGAGATACCCGGATCCTCGAAAAATATTTCGGCGAGTATCCCTGGTATAAAGAGAAGATCGGTATCTGTGCCGTGCCCAACTCGGGAATGGAGCATCAGACGAACATCACCTTTCAGAACAAGTTCGTCTATTCCCGGATCGGCGGTCACGACTATTCCGACAATCTCTTTCACGAGTATGCTCATGAATGGTGGGCCAACAAGGTGACGAACAAGGATTGGGCACATATGTGGATCCAGGAAGGCATCGGTACCTATGCCGAAGCTCTGGCACATTATGAATTGGGCGGACAGGAGGCCTATGACCGTATCATCGCCGGGCACCGCCGCTCCATCAAGTACCGCAAACCCATGGTCGGAGGCGAGGAGCTCTCCGAGGATGAGACCTATGCCTTCACGGACATCTA
>JBJOMF010000090.1:0-14619 GCA_046052505.1 Bacteroidota bacterium
TGCTGTTGCTCGATACGCAGGTAAAACACCGTCTCGCCACTTCGGCCTACAATACCCGCAGGGGGGAGTGCCGGCAGGCGGTGGCCTGGATCCGGGAGCATTTTCCTACTGTGCAGGCCCTTCGGGATGCGGATCGTTCGATGGTCGATCGCATATTGGAATCACGTGATCGGACCATCGCGAGGCGGGCCCGCTATGTTGTAGACGAGATCGCCCGCCTCCACGCAGCTTGTTCTGATCTTGAGCAAGGGAATTTGGAGGCGGTCGGTGCACATTTATACCGCACCCATGATGGATTGCGCGCTGATTATGCGGTCAGCTGTCCGGAGCTCGACTTTCTGGTTGATTCGGTACGAGGGCGTCCGGGTGTTTGGGGGTCGCGTATGATGGGAGGCGGCTTCGGAGGTTGTACCCTCACCCTCGTGCATGAGGAGGCAATCGGGTCCGTAGCTACGGAGGTAATGATGTCTTATGAACGTGCCTTCGGTAAGAAGGCCGTTCCGTATGTGGCGACGCTTTCCGACGGTACGGAGGTGTTGTGATCTCAGAGTTTTTCGTAGAGGGCGCGCAGCTTCTCACGCGTCATCACCGATTCCCAATTCTTGCCGAGCGCGTTTTCCCAGAGGGGCTTCATGCCTAGCGAAACATCGATCATTTTACCGAACTGTTCATCCGACAGACCGGCACAGATACCGGTGGGGATATCGATCCGGTTCTTTTCAACCATTTTCCGGAACTCCTGCACACCCTCCGGGTAATATGCGTCGAGGTGGTTCATGACGATGCAATTCCCTATGCCATGCCGGGTACCCAGCAGGTAACTCAGTCCGTAGCTCACCGCATGGGCCACTCCCACCTGGCTGTAGGCGATGCTCATACCGCCGGCATAAGAAGCCATCATGAGTTTATTGTCGCTGTCCGCATCCCATACCGTCTTGCGGAGGAACACATCGCGACAGAGTTCGAGAGCCTTCTCCCCGTAGCTCTTGCTGAATTCATTGAGGTAGGTTCCCTGCAGGCTTTCGATGCAGTGGATGTAGCAGTCCATTCCCGTATAAAACCGTTGGTCACCGGGTGCATCGGCGATCAGTTCAGGATCGAGTACGATCTGGTCGAAGGGGGTGAAGTCGGAGTTCATTCCCAGCTTCCGTGTCGGCCCTGTAAGTACGGTGGTACGCGACACTTCAGCTCCTGTGCCGCTGAGTGTGGGGATTCCCGCTTTGTATACGCCGGGCAGTTGGACGAGGTCCCAACCCTGATAATCCGCGGAAGACCCCGGATTGGTCATCATCAGGGAAACCGCCTTCGCCAGATCCATGGTCGAGCCTCCGCCGATGCCGATGATACCGCTTACGGACCCGAAAGTATCCTTGAGCTCATTTGCGAGTTGGTCCACATAGGTCGTCTTGGGCTCATGAGTCACATCCGCATACACGATTCGATCGTTTCCGCGAAGGGGAATGCGCTCGATCAGGGGCCTGCCCTTGAAAAAATGGTCGACCAGAAAGACCATGGGTCGGTCGGTCTGCCTGTGCGGTGCCAGGATCCCGTCGAGTTGTGCAAAGCAACCGCGTCCGTAGACCACATAGCCCACCATCTTGAAGTTTCGGAATGTCATGCCGAACGATTTAGCCGTAAAGGTATCTAAAAACGGGGGGGAACTTTATATGACGGCGAGATGATTCAGCGGATGAGTGCCGCAGCTTTATCGAGGTCTTCAGGGGTATCGATCTCCACACCCATATAGTCCACGGCTACCATGCGGATGGATACGCCGTTTTCCAGGTATCGGAGGCACTCGATTTTTTCAGCCGCTTCCATCGGTGTCACGGGCCAGCCAGTGAATTGCAGTAGTGCCTGCTTGCGGAAGGCATATATGCCGATATGTTCATAGTATACGATGGGTACTTCCCGGTCGCGCGGGTAGGGGATGACGGACCGGCTGAAGAAGAGGGCATTGTTATACCGGTCTACGGCTACCTTGACGAAATTCGGATCGCGAATCTCTTCGTTACGCGTGAGCACTTGCATCAGTGAGGCCACCGATACGGAAGGGTCATCGAATTGTTTCAGGAGTTGTTCCAGAGGCGCCCGTTTCACAAAGGGGGTATCACCTTGCACATTTACGATGAGATCGGCATCCATACCGGCCGCGGCCTCAGCGATCCGGTCGGTGCCGCTTTCATGTTCCCGCTGGCTCATTACGGCTGTTCCACCGTGTGCGGTGATCTCATGTGCGATCGCCTCACTGTCGGTCACCACGATCACTGCATCGAATAGACCTGTGGCCATTGTGGCATCATAGGTATGTCGGATGACGGTCTTTTCGCCCAGCCGTTGCAGGAGTTTGGCCGGAAAGCGGGTCGCAGCGAATCGGGCGGGTATGAGGGCGATCGTTTTCATGCGCGTCGGATTAGGGATCCTGTCGTACGAACGGCTTTTTCAGAAGAGTCCACACATCCTCTTCTTTTCCCTCGGGGAAGTCCCGGTCGATCCCGTAGCGGAGTTTCGACACATCCAGCCGGCCGAAGGTGCCCAACAGGTGGTCCCATATGGAGAATACCGCTCCGTAGTTGGTATCTGTATAAGGTTGCTTCCAGTGATGATGCACTTTGTGCATATTGGGAGATACCAGCAGGTAACTGATCAATCGGTCTGCCTTCGACGGCAGCCGGATATTGGCATGCGTAAATGCGGTTGCCAGTACCACGAGGGTCTGATAGATCATAACGGTGTACATAGGGGCGCCGGAGACAAGTATCAGTAGCAGGAAGAACAAGCCCCGGAGGAGGCTGTCGCCGGGATGATGGCGCAGGCCTGTGGTGACGTCGACGTGTGGATCGCTGTGGTGAATGACGTGAAACTGCCACAGGAATTTGATGCGATGCATGACCCAATGGACCAGCCAGCTGGAGAGATCGAGGGCCAGCACGCCGATTACGATGGCGCCGGTTACGGACGCTCCGGTCCAGTACACCATTCCGAAACCGGTACGGCCACACCAGTCGCTCAGCAGCACGATGAGTACGGCGAGGAAGGTATGTAGTACCAGGTGGATGACGGTGAATACGAAATTGACCCCACCGTGCCGCCATTTGTTTTTTCGATACTGTAGGGAGAGTAGGGGGATGGCCCCTTCCAGGATCCAGAAAAAAAGGATGCCACCCACCAGGAAGGCCATCCGTTCCAGCGGGCGTTGCTCCAGATTCTGGAAATATTCGATGAGGGAGTCCCACATGGTTCCAAGATACGAAGCAATGCAGAATACCCTACATAATGTTCATCGGGCAGCGGGTAGGGGAGGCTGGTCAACGTCATTCCCGCAGTGATCGCAGGTGTATCGTCTTTCGGCGATCTTTTTTCCGGATGGGGAAAGCCATTTTGTGAGGCGAGAGACCCAACCGCCGACAGGCATTTTCCTTCGGTCGGACGGTGGCTTCATGTGTCGGATCGTGATATGCAGCCCTTGTTGACCACAGTTCGGGCAGGTCAGTGTTCGAAGGTATTCGGCTTCCGCACGTTCCAGCAGCGACAGGGCCCGTTCGGCCTGTGCCGGATGTACCATGAGGCGGATGCCCGATGCCATAGGCACCAGGGTCATGATGGTCTCATCCTCCGTAAAACAACGGATGCCTTCCTCTTCCAGCATCGAAACGGCCATGCGGGATTCGATATAGTTGCTGAAGGTCTTGAGATGAAGGAACTCCATAACCAGGGATTCCGGAGGTGTCATCACTGGTTCAGCATCAGCGGCATAACCAGCATCAGGAGGTCCTCGTTTTCATCTTGTTCGGCTGGCTTGATCAAGCCGGCCTTGGTGGGGGTGGAGAGTTCGAGATTCACTTCATCGCTTTCGGTGGCGCTGAGCATCTCGATCAGGAATTTCGCATTGAATGCGATCATCATATCCTCTCCATTGTATTGGCATTTCATCCGCTCGTTGCCCTCGAAGCTGAAATCGACATCTTGAGCAGCCAGCTGCAGTTCACTGCCGGTGATATTGAGGGCCACCTGGTTGGTACTTTTGTTACTGAACACGTTCACGCGGCGAAGGGCACTTTGGAAATCGCTCTTTCCCACGGTGAGGCGGTAGGGGTTCTCGGCGGGGATCACCACTTTATAGTCGGGAAAGCGGGCATCGATCAGCCGGCAGCTGAGCTGTGTGGTGCCATGTTGCACGAACAGGTGGTTGCTGTTGTAGCTTACCGTAATGGCATCGTTCGTCGCCGGGATGGCCGTCTTCAGCAGGTTCAGCGGCTTGCGGGGTACGATGAAGGAATCGGATTTAGGGCAGGACACATCGGTACGCTTGTACCGAACGAGTCGGTGGGCATCGGTGGCTACGCACTGCAGGCCTTTCTTGTCCAGTTCGAAGAAAACACCCGTCATCGCCGGGCGAAGGTCATCGCTGCTCGTGGCGAATATCGTTTTAGTGATGGCCGTGACCAGGGCGGTGGCTGTCATGGTAAAGGACGAAGTATCATCGGCCGTCGGTTCTTTCGGGAAATTGTCTGGATTTTCTCCCATGATCTTGTATTTCCCGTTATCGCTGGTGATCTCGATGCCATAATTTTTATCGATCGTGAAGGTCAGGGGCTGATCGGGGATATTCTTGAGGGAGTCGATCAGGATCTTCGCGGGGATACAGACCTTGCCGCTGTCTTTGGCCTCCACGTCCAGTTGCACGCGCATGACGGTCTCCAGGTCGGTGGCCACGACGTTCAGTTTGTTCTTTCCCACTTCGAAGAGAAAGTCCTCCAGGATGGGCAGCACGGTATTGGCATTGATCACACCCGCGATATGCTGCAGTTGTTTCAACAGGGCCGATGACGATGCGATGAACTTCATATACAGGATTATATGGGACGAAACTACTGATTTTTGCCATACGAATCGGGCCGATGGCAGGACCGTGAATAACCTGCGGCACCCCGGAAAATGCGGTGTTCCCTTCGGTTTAGGGCATCGGCTGCAGCCCCCTTCTTACGTATCTTGCAATTCCTTCAGCACTATCATGTTCAACAGGATCTTCGGTATCGGGAAAAAGAAGCCGCTTGCGGATCCGGCCATTTGCTTTGGCCGGTATTCCGATAACAATAAGCCGGCTTCCCGGGCGGACCGCTGGAAGGATGCCGAGGCCCTGTTCGCTGAGGGCCGTTTCCCTGAAAGCCTGGAAGCCTTTTTCGACTACGTATCCGACCCCGATGCCGGCAACGTACTGTTTGAGCGTAATGGGGTCGAGGGCCGTTTCCGGTTTTATCAGGGTTCAAAGATCGTCCGTGGCTCCTTTGACGGGGTGCGTGTGGTCGCGGAAGTCTCGCTGGCACGGATGCCCCAACCCACCGTTCCCGTCATGCGGCGCCTGCTGGAGATGAACTTCAATCTCTATTACAGTCGTTATGCCCTCGACGGGGACCGGCTCTGTATGAAGTTCGATAGCGATCTGCTAACGGCCAGCCCGGCCAAACTGTATTACGGACTGAAGGAACTCGCTACGCGCGCCGACAAGCAGGATGACCTCCTCCTGCTGGATTTCTCCTCCCTGCAGCAGGCCGATACGGAACATATGGTTGCAGTCCCGGAAGAGGAGAAAGCGGTCAAGTACCGGTACTTCCTCCGCTGGATCGATGAGGCCCTTGAGGGAGCTGCCCGTCTCGACGCCGACAAGCAGGCCGGCGGGATCGCTTATCTGTTCCTGTCGCTGGTCTATCGCATCGATTACCTGCTCGTTCCGGAAGGGTGGCTCCTGCAGGAGCTGGAAAAGATCAACGCGGCCTATTTCAATAAGGAGGATCGGCCAGTAACGGAGAAGAACCGGATGATGCGCGAGGCCTTTCAGCAGTTACGCGGACGGGGGCGGGATGCGTTTGACAAGTGTCTGGTACGAAGCCGTCATACCTTTTCGATCGTAGCGCCTCAGCCTTACAAAGCCATCGTTGAGTCCATCCAGGCTGCCCTGCAGAATATGGTCTGGTACCGTGATAACGGACATCCGGATGTCGCCTGTCGGATCGCGGAATATGGGATTTCATTCTGCCAGTATTCTTACAGTCTTCCCCGGGTGGTCACTGAGCTGTTCCAGGTTTTTATGCAGGTGAACCATGCCGATTTTTTCCGTGATCTCGGCTTTCATGATATCCCTGTTCGTTCCGGTTCGGGTCTGCCGGATCCCGAACTGGTAAAGACAGCGGTGGAGTCTGTTGAGACACGCTGGAAAAACAAGTACGCCGGGTTGGCCTTCGATACCGGTAGGCTTCGTTATGAGGATCCTGTCCTTTTTTGTACGAGCTACCTGAGCGAGCTGGCATCTCTTCAACTGGAATCTGCACCTGCATGAACGCCCAATCGATCATCGAGCAATATCAAAATGCCATCATCCAGATCGCCTGTCCCGGTATATCGGGCACCGGATTCTACCTCAAGGAGTATGATCTGATCGTAACGAATGATCATGTGATCAACGGAAACGGCGAGGTGACCATAGCGGGTAAAAGCTTCGATAAGGCCTTGTCGCGGGTATGGTATACGGACCCCAAACACGATCTGGCCTTTCTGGAGGCGCCTGGCCAGTCGGCTGCCCTGCCCGATATCAAGCTGGGTCGATACGAGGAACTGAAGAACGGTGACCCCATTCTGGCGATCGGTCATCCCTTTGGTCTGAGTTATACGGCAACGCAAGGGGTGATCTCGAAAGTGGACCGTGTGCGGGAGGGCCTTCAATTCATACAGATCGACGCGGCCATCAATCCCGGCAACAGCGGGGGCCCCCTGGTGAACAGCCGGGGAGAGGTGATCGGGGTGAACTCCTTCATCATACGGGGCGGCGATAATCTGGGGTTTGCCCTTCCGGTAAACTACCTCAGGGAAGCCTTGCTTCTGTATCAGACTGTCAAGGGCTCGGTATCGACTCGTTGTTTCAGCTGCGGGAAGTTGGTAACACCCGACACGATCGATTCGGACCGGTACTGTCCGGCTTGCGGTACGGAGTTGGTACTTCCCCGGATACCGGAGAAGGAGCCCGAGCAGACCGGTGTGGCACGGATCATTGAAGAGATCCTGCGGGATCTTGGAAAAGATGTGAAGTTGGCGCGAGATACCACGAATACCTGGAGTGTCCGTGAGGGATCAGCCCGTATCAGGATCACCTACAACCCTGAGAATTTTTTCGTGACAGGCGATGCCTACCTCTGTCAGTTGCCGGCTGACCCCGCCCGTATACGACCGCTTTATACCTTTCTGCTCGAGGAAAATTTTCGACTCAGTGGTCTGGTACTGAGCTGTGTTCGCCAGCATATCGTGATCAGTCGTATCCTATACGACCAGGATATGACACTCGAGAACGGGAAGTCCTGTTTCCGCGACCTTTTTGAAAAAGCCGATCACTACGACGATCATCTTAAAGAAACGTTCGGTTGTACTGAGCGTATCGAGGAATGAGCAGGTCGATACCCATATTGAGCCCCGAGCAGGCATTACCAAAACTGCGGCACTACTGCGCGTATCAGGAACGCTGTCACCAGGAGGTCCGCGACAAGCTGTTCGAGCTCGGTGTCCGCGTACGTGAGCACGATACGATCATCGCTTCGCTCATCGAGGATAATTATCTCAACGAGGAGCGCTTCGCCGTGGCCTTTGCAGGCGGTAAATGGCGTATCAAGCGCTGGGGCCGTGTCCGGATCCGTTATGAGCTCCGGCAGCGTCAGGTGAGCGAATATTGTATCCGTAAGGCACTGAAAGAGATCGACGAGGAGGAGTACCGAGAGGTCCTTCGGAAATTGGTGGCAGAGAAGTGCGATTCCCTGCGTAAGGAATCCTGGCCGGTCCGTAAGAAAAAGGTGCAGGCCTTTGCCATTGGCCGCGGTTTTGAGGCGGCGATGGTATTGGAGTATCTTAATGACCGCTGATCTTTGCATCGTTCATTTATCCTATTTTTAAATCGCCCTAACTGATGTCCGACCTCACCCTTACGCTTATACAGACCGACCTGCACTGGGAGGATACGCATGCGAACCTTGCGATGTTGGAATCAAAAATTCTCGGTATTTCCGATCGGACGGAGCTTGTAGTGCTACCGGAGATGTTCAGCACCGGTTTCAGTATGCGCCCCGCCGGGCTGGCCGAGACTATGGAAGGTCCCACCGTGGCTTGGATGAAACGGATCTCGGCGAAAAAGAATGTGATCCTCACCGGCAGCTTCATCGCCTCTGAGGCCAACGGGTATCACAACCGACTGGTCTGGATGCTGCCTACCGGACAATATGGGGTCTATGACAAACGTCACCTCTTTGGATATGCCGGAGAGGATGACCGGTATCAACCGGGAAACAAGCGCCTGATCGCCTCCGTTAAGGGATGGAAGGTCAATCTCCAGATCTGCTATGATCTGCGATTTCCCGTATGGGCCCGACAAACACCGGGCCCTGTTCCGGAATACGATCTGCTTGTGTATGTGGCTAACTGGCCCGAACGGCGAAGCCATGCCTGGAAGACATTACTGCAGGCCAGGGCCATCGAAAACCAGTGCTTTGTGGTAGCGGTGAATCGTGTCGGTACGGATGGGAACGGTATCTATCACAGTGGCGACAGCATGGTCATCGATCCGCTCGGTGAAATCCTTTATACCTGTAACGGGTCGGAGGCTACACATACCCTGACCTTGTCGCGAGAGGTATTGCACAGCATTCGCGAACGGTTGCCTTTCCTGAAGGATGCCGATCCTTTCCGGTTGCTGGATCCCTGATCATCCTTCATTCGGTTTTTTGCTTTGCTGCACGGATGAGTTCCATAGTTTTTTCCACCTTGAAGTCGGTGTTCCTGCGGATCCCTTCGATCGTAGGAATGGACGGTACCTCTGGCATCAGACCGCGTCCGTCATGTGGGAAATGGCGGTCGATGACCAGCCGAAACAGGGGCAACCGGAACCGCACCCCGGTCTGGGGCAGTTCCGCATCCGGGATCAGCCATGCCGAATTCCCGTGTGCACCACCGCCGGTTTCCTCTCCCACAATAGTCACATTTTCCTGGCGGACCAGCGAGACGGCCATGAGCGTTGCTGCCGAAAACGTATTGCCTCCGGTGAGCAGGTATACCTGTCCGTCGAAATGATGTTTTCGTTTCGGCCGGAATGCATGTCGTTCGTAATATCCGAAATGAAAAAAGCCGTCTTTTCTTTTCCGGGTGAACACCGTCATGAACAGCCTGTTCCAGAAATGATTGCGAATGTAACTGCTCCAGGGCCCTTTTTTCCGGATCGCATAGAGGGTGTCTGCGATCCGAAATCGTGCCTTCGCCAGGTAACGGGTGATCAGGGTAGAATTCGTTACACTGCCCCCGCCATTGCTGCGCAGGTCGATGATCAGGTGACCGATGTTCTGGTGGTCCAGCATCCGGAACGAGCGACGAAAAAAAGACTTCAGCCGATAGCCGCGGGCAAAGGTACCCAGGTCCATCATCGCGGACCGGTTCAGCGTATCGATCCGTAGTAGCCGCACCGCATTGAGTCGCTGTTCACGTCGTTGCTTTGGGGTGGGTGGCGTTGATGGCCGGAAGCTTCGGGTGCCCGTTCTACCCGATGTATCTGCCTGCGGACGGTAGGCAGGTACGATAACGGTTTTTTCATTCCCCAGGGGATCACGGTATGAAATATGGTAGCTGTCGGCAGCACCGAACAGTGCGGTGTACAGAGAACCGAAAAATCCTCGATTGCTAAGGCTCTGGTACTTGTGCGTTCGGTTGTACCCATCTGCGGCGATGTATCCGAACAGGGTATCCGCGATCCGGTCCCACGAAAGACCGTTGATCGCGGTGACCACCGTACCCCGGCGGAATATTGAATCGTTACGGTGCAGACTTCCGGTGACGACCATGGCATCTTCCCAGACCTTGAAGCTCAGGGGGAAGAGCGACCTGATGCCTGCGGTATCCGCATAGCGGCTCCATTGCTTCGATGTCCGCACGACCGTATGACCGCAGTTGATACGGGCAGTGACCGCGTTCAATATATTTCGGAACTGCGGTTCGGTGAGGGAATCCTTCAGCTGCGCCCTCCCTGTTTCGAAATAAAGATCCATACTGTCTTTGGCGGTATACCAATACAGCCCGGGATGGTGGCTCTCCAGCAACTTTCGGTATATATCAAAGTCCTTTTGCAGGTCCTCGGATCCGTATTTACGTTCCGGGGAAAAGGGTTTGGAAACGGTCACGCAACCGCTCAGCCAGATTCCTGCAAAAAGGAGGATCGAGATCGTTCGCATATTGCTAGGGCTTACTTCAGGTGGTTCCATCCCTGAGCGGTGATCGGGTGCCGATTACCACCGCGCGTGATCAGGTGGGCGCCCTGTTCGGCTTCAGTCATATACCCCACAACGCTGATCTGTTCGTTCATTACGAGCTTGTCATGGTCCTCCTGCGCGATGGTGAACAACAATTCGTAATCTTCCCCTCCGCTCAGTGCACAGGCGGTAGGATCCATCTCGAATTTGAAAACGGCCCGGCGTGTCTCCTCCGATACGGGGATCTTATCCTCGTAAAGGACGCAACCCAGTTCGCTTTGCCGGCAGAGGTGCAGGATCTCCGAACTCAGTCCATCGCTGATATCCATCATGGCAGTCGGCCGGAGTTGTTCCCGCTCGAAAAATTCAATGATATCCTTGCGGGCTTCGGGTTTCAGCAGGCGACCGATCACGTACGATTCACCTTCCAGGTCGGGTTGAATGGCTGGGTTTTCGAGGAAGATCTTTTTTTCGCGCTCCAGGAACAGCAGCCCGACATATGCGGCCCCGAGATCACCGCTCACACAAAGCAGGTCCCCTTTGCGGGCGGTGTTCCTTCGTACGAACTGTCCGGGCGCTACTTCACCCACCGCAGTCACTGAAATGATGAACCCTTTCTGTGAGGAGGCCGTATCACCGCCTACAAGATCGACCCCGTAGCGGCGGCAAGCTGCATATACGCCTTCATAGAATTCATCGATTGATTCCACGCTGAAGCGGTTGCTGATACCCAGGCTGAGGATGATCTGGGTGGGAACCGCATTCATCGCATACACATCACTCAGATTGACCACGACACTTTTGTATCCCAGGTGTTTCAGAGGTGTGTAGGCCAGGTCAAAATGCACCCCTTCAACGAGCAGGTCGGTGGTCAGCACCACCTGTCTTCCGAAGGGATCGATCACGGCCGCATCATCCCCGACCCCCAAAACGGAGGAAGCCTGCTGCAATTCGATATTTCGCGTGAGGTGTTCGATCAGTCCGAATTCACCCAGGGAACTGATCTCGGTTCGTTCTTGACTCATAAGGTCTTCCTGTTTTGTATGATCTCGATCATTTCGTCATGGATGTGCCCGTTGGTGGCCAGAATGCGGTGCTGGTAAACGGAAAAGGGAGTTCCTTCCAGGTCTGTAACGCGTCCTCCGGCCTCTTCCACGATGAGATATCCCGCTGCGCTGTCCCACGGTTCCAGTTTGTGTTCGTAGAATCCGTCGAAACGACCGGCCGCGACCCAGCACAGATCGATCGCTGCGGACCCCAACCGCCGTACCGGTACGCCCTTTCGGACGAAGCGTTCGAATATCTCAAGGGGTCCGTTCGGCATATTTATGTAGGTATAGGGGAATCCGGTCACGAGGCAGGAACGGATGGCCTGTGTTTCCTTGCTAACGCGGATGGGGCGGTCGTTCAAGAATGCTCCCTTCCCCCTTTCAGCCCAAAAAAACTCATTCAGGTGTGGATTGTAGACCGCAGCGAGTACGATGTCCCCTCGGTGTTCCACTGCGATCGATACACAGTTCAGGGGGATCCCATGGGCGAAATTCACGGTACCATCGATCGGATCGATGATCCACTTATAGTCGGAATCTCCGTCAAGGGTGCCCGTTTCCTCACTGAGTATGGCGTGCCCTGGAAAATGACACCGGATCGTTTCTATGATGGCTTTTTCCGCCGCATGATCGGCCTCGGTGACCAGGTTATTGATCCCTTCTTTGTTATGAACCGTGAACGATTTGTTGAAGAACCGCAGGATCTCAGTGGCGCCGGCCTGCGCGGCTTCTTTCAGGGCCGATGTAAGCATGGTCAAAGATAAATCCATCCCCCGAGATTGGCGGTCGCAATCTCACGATTAGCCGTTAGATTTGAGCTGAAACCCATGCAGGTATCGGTCATCATAGTCAACTACAATGTGCGCTTCTTCCTGGAACAGTGCCTGTGCTCCGTGCAGCGGGCACTGAACGGCCTTACGGGGGAGGTGATTGTAGTGGATAACCACTCTCCGGATGACAGCCTGTCGTACCTGATCCCCCGGTTCCCCGGCGTCCGGTTCCTTGCCAACGACCGGAATATCGGATTTGCAGCGGCCTGCAATCAGGGCTGGGCGGCCTCTTCCGGCTCACACGTCCTGTTCCTCAATCCGGATACCATCTTACCCGAAGATGCCCTGGCAGTCAGCCTTGCCTTCTTTCAACGGCATTCCGATGCTGGCGCCTTGGGCGTGCGTATGTTGGATGGCAGCGGGCGCTTTCTAAAGGAATCGAAACGGGCATTTCCTTCTCCGATGACCGCTTTTTACAAGTTGTCCGGACTGGCCCGTATGTTTCCCCGATCACGGGTATTTTCGGCTTATCATCTCGGCCATCTCGATGAACGGAAAGACCATGAGGTCGATGTGCTGTCCGGCGCCTACATGATGGTTCGCCGGGATGTATTGCAGCTGACGGGTGGGTTCGATGAATCGTACTTCATGTACGGGGAGGATGTGGACCTCAGTTACCGCATCCAGCAGACCGGATTCCGGAATTACTATGTTGCCGGGACCTCGATCCTGCATTTCAAAGGCGAGAGTACCCGTATGGGCAGCCTCAATTATGTGCGGCTGTTCTATTCTGCGATGAGTCGCTTTGTGACCAAACATTATAGCGGCGCGAGGGCCGGCAGTTTTCGAGCGCTGGTCCAGATCGGCATCTGGCTCAGGGCCCTTCTCTCCGCAACGGGGCATTTCATCCGCCGGCTCGGTCTCCCCCTGCTCGATGCGGCCTGGATCCTGCTTTCATTTTGGCTGGTAACGATCTTTTGGAGCCGGTATGTGAAGACGCAGATCCATTATGATGAGCGACTCTTGCAGGTCGCTTTTCCCGCCTTTTCATTTCTGTACCTGCTCGCGGCATATTATGAGGGGCTTTATGATCGTTGGTACCGCTGGTCTCGGCTCATTCGCGCTACGGTAATCGCCACGCTGGTGATTCTGGCCGGCTACACCCTGCTGCCGGAGTCGTATCGATTCTCCCGTGGTATCATCGTGTTCGGTGCCGTCCTGGCCTTCGGTTTCATCAGCTTTCAGCGGATGGTATTCATCCGCTTTGGTGTTCTTTCCAGCGATCGAGAACGGCATGAGGGAGTTCATACATTGATCGCTGCGGATCCCGAAGAATACGACCGCCTTCTCGCATGGCTCGAGCAGGTAGGTTTGCGTCAAACCGTGCTGGGGCGATTGCGGCTATCCGGCGAAACCGACTCGAATGCGCTGGGAACGATCGAGGCAATCCATCAACTTTCCAGAACCATTCCGGTGAAGTCGGTGATCTTCTGTGCAGGCCGGCTTTCCTACCGATCGATCATCGAATACATCGACCGAGAGCCCGGTCGGTTCCTGTACCGGATCCATGCCTCGGGCAGCGGCAGTGTGGTGGGAAGCCATTCCAAGAGCCTCTCAGGGGATACGGTCTCCTCGGAGCCGGATTTCCGTATAGCAGATCCGTATCTGCGTCGACTCAAGCGCCTCACCGACCTGTGCGTATCCCTGGCGGGGCTGTTTTTCTTCCCCCTGCATCTTTTCGGGGTTCGAAGGCCAGTTCCTTTTTTTTCCAACTGCCTCGCAGTACTGTTTGGCAGAAAAACCTGGGTCGGCTATTCCGGTACCGATCCGGCATTACCCCGGCTGCGCCAACCGGTACTCACCTGCGGAGGTTGGTATCATGCATCCGTTCCCCCTGTACCTGTCGATACTTTTGAACGGCTTGACCACTGGTATGCCCGTGAATATGAGCCATTGCAGGACCTCCTCCTGCTTTGGAAACATTACAGGAGCCTTGGCGGTTGATCGTCCCTTTCTCCTCCGGCGAATGTCCCCGGTTCGTATCTTTAACCGTTCATGGCAAGCATCATCGATATCAAATTGCCCCGGGCTATTGCAGCAGCATTGCGGATCCCTCCCAATGATCCTCGCAGGCAGCAGATCCGCGTGCTAAAAAAATTGCTAAAAAAAGCCCGTTTCACGGAGTTTGGACAGCAGTACCGGTTCGATGAGGCCCTGTTCAGCAAGCATCCCGGCAAGAAATTCCAGGAGCTGGTGCCTGTGCATGATTATAACCGCATTTACGAGCAATGGTGGAAGAAGACGCTGGACGGCATACCCGATGTGACCTGGCCCGGAAAGATCAAATATTATGCGCTCAGTTCCGGAACATCCGAGGCGGCCAGCAAGTACATCCCGGTCACCCGCGAACTGCTTCGAAGCAATACCATCAACTATATCCGCCAGCTCATCAGCCTTCTGGGTTATCATGAGGCCAATAAGAAAGCGATGACCAAGGGCTTTTTGATGATCGGGGGTGCCACCGACCTG
>JBJOMF010000091.1:0-7270 GCA_046052505.1 Bacteroidota bacterium
AATCCCGACCGAAGCGTCGGGATACCAGTTTCGCCACCTGGGCAGTACGATTAAGAACTTTTATGTTGCCGGTGCCGCCACCTGAATCCCGACCGAAGCGTCGGGATACCAGTTTCGCCACCTGGGCAGTACGATTAAGAACTTTTATGTTGCCGGTGCCGCCACCTGAATCCCGACCGAAGCGTCGGGATACCCGTTTCGCCACCTGGGCATCCGCAGTTCCGGTGCCGAAACACCGGAAAGGGCTGCAAATATAAGGCACTACACCGAAACATTGAAATCCCGCAGGGCCTCATTGAGGCTGGTCTTGAGGTCGGTGCTGGCCTTGCGCCGGCCAATGATAAGTGCACAGCTGACCCCGTAGGTGCCGGCAGGGAATTCCTTGGGATATGTGCCGGGAATGACCACGCTCCGTGCGGGTACCCGGCCCTTCCATTCCACCGGCTCCGGGCCGCTCACATCGATGATCCGCGTGGAACGGGTCAGCACCACATTGGCACCCAATACGGCCTCTTTTTCCACCACCACTCCCTCCACGACGATACTGCGGCTGCCGATGAAACAGCCGTCCTCTATGATGACCGGCGAGGCCTGCAAGGGTTCCAACACGCCGCCGATGCCCACCCCGCCACTGAGGTGAACCCCCTTGCCGATCTGGGCACAGCTGCCCACCGTGGCCCAGGTGTCTACCATCGTACCCTCGTCCACATAGGCACCGATGTTCACATAACTGGGCATTAGTACGACATTTCGCGCCAGGAAGGCACCATAGCGGGCTACGGCATGCGGCACGGCACGGACCCCCAGCTCGCGGTAATTCTTTTTCAGCAGCATCTTGTCGTAGAACTCGAACGGAGCCAGGTCCCAGGTCTGCATCGGCTGTATGGCAAAGTACAACAGGATGGCCTGCTTCACCCACTCCTGCACCACCCAGCCGTCAGCACCCGGTACCGCCACCCGCAAAAGGCCCTTGTCCAGATCTTCCATGACCTGCCGGACCGCATCGGCATAGACGGGATCCTTCAATAGCTCCCGGTCGGCCCAGGCTTGCTGTATCTGCTGTTGCATACGTTCCGTTTGCGCGAAACTACTGAAATGCGCGCTTGCCCCCTCCCGGGGCCGTCTCGTCTTTTTCCTTCAACTTTGTCCGATGCGCATCGGCTTTGACGCCAAGAGAGCCTTTCACAATGATACCGGTCTGGGCAACTACAGCCGGACCCTGCTGCAGTCACTCGCCCGGCTCTATCCGGAGCACGAGTACCTCCTCTTCAACCCACGTCCGTCCAGCCGGCATCTGCTGCAGGGCGACCGGTTCCGGGAGATACGACCCTCCGGACCACTAGATGCCCGCTTCCCCGGCCTGTGGCGCAGCCGCGGCATGGTGAACGATCTCAAAAAGTGGCGGATCGACCTGTATCATGGCCTCAGCCATGAGATTCCGGTGGGCATCGGCCGTACCGGCATCCCGTCTGTGGTCACCATCCACGACCTCATTCACGAACGTTATCCCCGCCAATACCCGGCCATCGATGGTTTCATCTACCGGAGAAAATTCCGCTACGCCTGCCGGCACGCCGACCGCATCATCGCCATCAGCCGGCAAACCCGTACCGACATCGTGAACTTCTACGGCATTGCAGAGGAAAGGATCAGCGTCTGTTACCAGAGCTGCCACCCCGCCTTTTCGCGTACGGTGCCCGAGCCGGAGAAAAAGGAACTGCGGGTCCGCTACGGATTGCCCGATGCCTTCCTGCTCTATGTCGGCTCCATCATCGAACGGAAAAACCTGCTCACCATCTGCAAGGCCCTGCAGCAACTTGGTCCAGGCGCCGCACCGCCGCTGGTGGTGGTCGGCCAGGGAGGTGCCTACAAGAAAAAAGTGAAGGCCTTCATCGCAGCCGCCGGTCTGGGCGATCGGGTCATCTTTTTGTCGGATGATCCGCGGGTTCATGACGATCCCGGCTATCAGACACCCGACTGGTTCGCGGCGTTGTATCAGTCTGCCGCCTGCCTGATCTATCCGTCTTTCTTCGAAGGCTTCGGTCTGCCTGTTCTGGAAGCACTGTGGAGCCGGGTACCCGTGATCACGGCCCAGGGCAGCTGCCTGAACGAAACGGGCGGCCCGGGTTCCTGGTATGTGGATCCCGCAAGGCCGGAAGAGATCGCCGACGGCATCCGAACGATCCTGGGAGATGTGGCCCAGGCCCGCAGCATGACCGATACCGGTTGGCTGCACGCCCAGCAGTTCGCTCCGGAACGAACGACGGCCGCGGTGATGGACCTGTACCGCTCGCTCCTCGGTTGATCTGCCCCCCCTTGCGCCCGATGGGTTACCTTTGCGATCGATGAACCTGCACCTCACTCCACAGGAACAGAGCTGCCTGGATGCCGTGGCCGCTGCGGCCCGTGAACTGGGTATGCCCGCGTATCTCGTAGGGGGGTTCGTACGCGATAAGATCCTGGGAAGGGACACCAAGGACGCCGATTTCGTTTGTATCGGCGATGCCGAGGCACTGGCAACAGCCACCGCCAGGCGCTTCGATCCGGTTCCGCGGGTTGACCATTTCAAGAATTTCGGCACAGCCCATATCCGGGTATATGGCGAATTCGATCTTGAATTCGTAGGGGCGCGCAAGGAAAGCTATCAGCCCAGCTCCCGTAAGCCAGCTGTGGAACCGGGCAGGCTGTCCGATGACCAGAACCGCCGGGATTTCACCATCAATGCCATGGCCATCAGCCTCAACCCCGACGATCAAGGCACCCTGCTCGATCCGTTCGGAGGACGCAATGATCTGGCCGATGGCATCATCCGCACGCCGCTGGCACCGGGGCAGACCTTCAGCGACGATCCCCTCCGGATGATGCGGGCCGTTCGCTTCGCCACCCAGTTGGGTTTCACCATCGAGGAAGGCACCTGGCAGGGGATCCGCCAGCATGCCGACCGCATCTCGATCATCTCGCAGGAGCGGATCACCGATGAGCTGAATAAGATCCTGGCAGCTCCCAAGCCCTCGGTCGGCTTCGACCTGCTCTACAAATGCGGCCTGCTTCGCCTCATCTTCCCACAGCTGGTCGATCTGGCCGGCGCCGAATACAAGGACGGGATGGGGCACAAGGATAATTTCTACCATACGCTGCAGGTGGTAGACAATGTGGCGCAACAGTCCGACGACCTCTGGCTTCGCTGGGCTGCCCTGCTTCACGATATCGCCAAGCCCGCTACCAAGAAGTTCGAGGAGGGCCATGGCTGGACCTTCCACGGCCATGAAGTGGTCGGGGGACGCATGGTGCCCAAGCTCTTCGGCCGGCTCAAGCTGCCGCTGCATGAAACGATGAAATTTGTGAAGAAACTCGTCGAGCTTCACCTGCGACCCATCAGCCTGACGAAAGAAAACATCACCGATTCCGCGATCCGCCGCCTGCTCTTCGATGCCGGCGAGGACTTCGATGCGCTCATGATACTCTGCGAGGCCGATATCACGTCCAAGAACAAGCAGAAAGTAAAGCGCTATCTCGAAAACTTCCGGTTCGTGCGCCAGCGCTGCCGGGAAGTGGAGGAAAAGGACCATGTCCGCAACTGGCAGCCTCCGATCACCGGAGAGGTCATCATGGAAACCTTTGGCCTGCCGCCATCCAAGCCGGTCGGCATCATCAAGGACGCACTCAAGGATGCCATGCTCGACGGGGTGATCCCCAACACGTTCGAGGCGGCCTGGGACTTCATGATCCACAAGGCGCAGGAACTGGGGCTCGAGCCTAAAAAGGCCTAACTTCGTGTCATGGCGATCCTGAAATTCCGGGCCTATTTTGAGGAGGATGAAAGCGTATACCGCGATGTGGTCATCCGGCATTCACAAACCTTTCTCGACCTGCACACGATCATCCTGAAGGCCTACGAATTCGATAACAAGCACAAGGCCACGTTCTATCGCAGCAACGACCACTGGCAGCAGGGCCGCGAGATCTCGCTCGAAACCTATGAGAAGACGTACAAGGCACCGCCGCTGCTGATGGCGGATACGCTCATCGGCAGTGAGATCCGGGAACCGAACCAGCGCTTCATCTATCAGTATGATTTCAACAAGAACTGGACCTTTCTGGTGGAACTGATCCATGTGTCGAAGGAGGAGAATCCCAAGCTGACCTATCCTTCGGTGAGCCGCACGGAGGGGATCGCGCCCAGCCAGTACGGCACCAAGGGCCTGCTGGGCGAGAAATTCGCCGATATCGAGGAGAAGTACGACCTCTCCGGATCCGCTGAGGGATTCGGTGTCAAGGACGATGAGGGGGAGGACCTGCCTGCCGAGGAAACCGGCACCGACGAAGAAGCCTGATCCCGTTCTCCGTTCCACTTACTGAATAACTACCGTGAAACAGAAATCGGTCATCATCCTTTGCGGACCCACCGCGGTGGGGAAGACGGCGTTGGCCCTGGCCCTGGCCGGTCGCTATCGAACCGCCATCGTATCGGCCGACAGCCGGCAATGCTTCCGCGAACTCCGCATCGGCGTGGCCCGTCCCAGCGATGCGGAATGCCGACAGGTGCCGCATTACTTCATCGCTTCACATTCCATACATGATACGGTCACGGCCGCGACGTTTGAACGGTATGCACTGGACCGGGTGGAAGAGCTGTTTGCGGCCACCGATGTGGTGGTCATGGCCGGCGGCACGGGGCTTTATATCCGGGCCTTCGAGCAGGGGTTGGATGCCGTACCGGAAACGCCGCCTGCGCTTCGGGCGAAATGGCAGGAGGCCTTGGATGCAAGAGGCTTTCCCTGGCTGCAGGAGCAGCTGAAACACAGCGATCCGCTTTTCTTCGAGCAGGGGGAGCGGCTGAATCCCCAGCGTGTCATGCGGGCTCTTGAAGTGATGGAACTCACGGGGCGTTCCATCCTCAAATTCCGAATCGGCCAGCCGGTGCAACGTCCGTTCCGCATCCTGAAGTTAGGGCTGGACCTGCCCCGTAATGAACTGCGGGAACGGATCGACCGGAGGGTTGGAAATATGATGGAGGCGGGATGGCTCGATGAAGTGCGCGAGCTGCTGCCCTTCCAGCAAATGAATGCGCTTCGCACCGTGGGCTACCGCGAACTCTTCGATCACCTGAGCGGTCATAGCACACTGGAGCAGGCGCTGGAGCGAATCCGCATCCGAACCCGGCAGTACGCCAAGCGGCAGCTCACCTGGTTCCGTGCCGATCCCGGGATCGAATGGTACCGTCCGGACCAGGAGCCGGAGATCGTTCAGCGTACCGATACTTTTCTTCAGGATCCTAATTAAGAACGTCCCGCCGGGGGCGGGACGTATCGTTCGAATTGAATGCAGCTCTCAGCGACCGAGCTTCTTGCGCAGGGCTGCGTCAATGGCGTCGAGAAATTCCTCCGTATAGAGATAATGCGTTCCGTGTGCCACCCGGTTGCCGTGGATGCAAACGGCCAGGTCCTTGGTCATCTTTCCGGCTTCCACGGTTTCGATGCACACAGCCTCCAGCGCTTCGGCGAATGCGATCAGTTCCGCATGGCCGTCGAGTTTGCCACGGAAAGCCAGGCCGCGGGTCCATGCGAAGATGCTGGCGATGGGATTGGTGGACGTGGGCTTGCCCGCCTGGTGGTCGCGGTAGTGTCGGGTAACGGTGCCGTGCGCCGCCTCGGCCTCCATCGTCTTGCCATCGGGGGTGATGAGTACGGAGGTCATCAGTCCGAGTGAGCCAAATCCCTGGGCGACCGTATCGCTTTGCACGTCCCCGTCGTAGTTCTTGCAGGCCCACACGAAATTTCCGTTCCACTTCAGCGCGCTGGCCACCATGTCATCGATGAGCCGGTGCTCGTACGTGATCCCGGCGGCTTCGAAGGCCGTGCGGAATTCCAGTTCATAGATCTCCTGGAAGATATCCTTGAAGCGGCCGTCGTATTTCTTCAGGATGGTGTTCTTTGTGCTCAGGTACAGCGGCCATTTTTTGCTCAGTGCCATATTGAAGCAGCTTCGGGCGAAACCGCGGATGCTCTCTTCTGTGTTATACATGCTCAGGGCAACCCCGGGGCCGGTGAAGCGGAATACCTCATGTTCGATCATCTGTCCGTCTTCGCCCTCGAACCGGATCGTCAGCGTTCCCTTTCCGGGTACCGTGAAGTCGGTGGCCCGGTACTGGTCGCCGAACGCATGACGGCCCACGATGATGGGGGCCGTCCAGTTGGTCACCAATCGCGGAACGTTGCTGATGACGATGGGTTCGCGGAAAACGGTCCCGTCGAGTATGTTGCGGATCGTGCCGTTCGGACTTTTCCACATCTGTTTCAGTCCGAATTCTTTCACGCGGGCCTCGTCGGGTGTGATGGTGGCGCATTTGATGCCCACACCGTGTTCCTTGATCGCATGGGCGGCCTCCACGGTCACGGCATCGTTGGTCGCGTCGCGGTGCTCCATGCCGAGGTCATAATAACGGATGTCCAGTTCCAGGTAGGGGAGGATCAGTTTCTCCTTGATGAATTTCCAGATGATGCGGGTCATTTCGTCGCCATCCAGTTCCACTATCGGATTCCTGACTTTGATCTTGGTGCTCATGCTTGGGTTTATATGAGAAATATGGTAGGGCGGGGCCATAGCCCCTGGTTGTCAAAGTAAAACAATTTGTGTGTGATTCGGAGGGGCGGTCAGAGATTAATGATCAGCATCGGTATCTTCAGGGTGTGGCGTACGGCATCCACGGTATGTCCGTATACCATGTCACCGATGCCGCGGTGTCCGTGGGAGCCGATCACCAGCAGGTCGGCCCGGGCATTTTTCACCAACCGGATGATCTCCTGTACGCGGTTGTTGAATCCCAGCATGCCGCTGACCTGATACCCTTGCTGCTGCAGGTGCAATGCGTAGTGCTCGAGCCGTTCCATGTCTCGCCGGGTTTCCATATCGAAGGTCTGGCCCTGCAGAAGGCGGGTAGCCGGGCTTTCCACCACATGGATCAGGAAGATCTTGGTTTCGGGACCGGCCTGGCCGATGGCATGGGACAGCAGTTTCATATCATCGCTGCTGAAGTCCATCGCCACGGCGATGGTGCGGTAGGCCGGTGCTTTCAGGTTCGTCAACGGGGCTGGCGTTTCGTGGAAATCGGCCGATGCATGTGGTGCCCGTTCCTTTCGCAGCGGGTAAAAAATGGTAAAGAGCAGCAGCGAGGCATAGAACAGCGCACCAGCCACGATCAGGATCTTCCAGCCGAGATCGCTGCCCTCCCCGAAGAGCGGCACGGCCTTTTCGATGACAAGGCGGAGGT
>JBJOMF010000092.1:0-10984 GCA_046052505.1 Bacteroidota bacterium
CAGTATGGACCATAAGACGATCGGGAAGCAGTTCCTGATCACCGGGATCATCTGGGCTATCATTGGCGGACTGTTCTCCGTTCTGTTCCGCCTGCAGCTCGGTTACCCCGATCAGTCGTTCCCCATCCTGGAGACCGTTTTCGGCAAGTGGGCCAAGGGTGGCCAGATCCAGCCGGAGTTTTATTATGCTCTGGTGACGATGCACGGCACCGTATTGGTGTTCTTTGTGCTGACCGCCGGACTGAGTGGTACTTTCGCCAACATCCTCATCCCGCTGCAGATCGGTGCGCGTGACATGGCCTCACCGTTCCTGAATATGCTGTCCTATTGGTTCTTCTTCCTGGCCAGCGTGGTCATGATCTCGTCGCTCTTCATATCCACCGGACCCGCCTCGGGGGGATGGACGATCTATCCACCGCTGAGCGCACTCGGTCAGGCTTCGGAAGGCTCCAAGCTGGGGATGGACCTCTGGCTGGTGAGCATGGCGCTGTTCATCGTGTCGTCGCTGCTGGGCGGACTGAACTATATTTCTACGATCCTGAACATGCGTACCAAGGGGATGAGCATGACGCGCATGCCGCTCACCATCTGGGCGATGTTCTTTACCGCCGTACTGGGTGTATTGTCCTTCCCGGTTCTGCTGTCAGGTGCGATCCTGCTTCTGTTCGACCGCAACCTGGGCACCAGTTTCTATCTCAGTGATATTGTCGTCAACGGTGAGATCCTGCCCAACGAGGGAGGGAGCGCCATCCTCTTCCAGCACCTGTTCTGGTTCCTGGGACACCCGGAGGTCTATATCATTCTCCTGCCTGCCATGGGCATGGTGTCGGAGATCCTTTCCGTAAACAGCCGAAAACCGATCTTCGGCTATATGGCGATGGTGGGGTCGCTGTTCGCGATCTGTATCCTCGCCTTCCTGGTCTGGGCTCACCATATGTTCGTGACGGGTTTGAACCCCTTCCTAGGTTCGATCTTCGTGCTGCTCACCCTGCTCATCGCCGTTCCATCTGCCATCAAGGTGTTCAACTGGCTCACCACGCTGTGGCGGGGTAATATCCGGTTCACTCCGGCCACCCTGTTCGCGATCGGTTTCGTGAGCCTGTTCATCTCGGGGGGACTTACAGGCATCTTCCTGGGTAACTCCACGATCGATATCCACCTGCACGATACCATGTTCGTGGTGGCGCACTTCCACATCGTCATGGGCGTGGCCTCCATGTTCGGAATGTTCGCCGGTGTCTATCACTGGTTCCCGAAGATGTTCGGCCGCTACCTGAACAATACAATGGGGTATATCCATTTCTGGGTGACCCTGGTCGGTTCCTATCTGATCTTCTGGCCCATGCACTATCAGGGACTGGCCGGCGTGCCGCGCCGTTACCTTGATAAGAGCAGCTGGGTGTCTTTCACTCAATTCCGGGAGCTCGATAAGATGATCACGGTGGTGTCCATCATCGTGTTCGCCGTTCAGCTGTTGTTCGTATTCAATTTCTTCTATTCGATATTCAAGGGCCGCAAGGTGACCACCCCCAATCCATGGGGCGCCAATACCCTCGAGTGGACCACGCCGGTCCGCCCGGGTCATGGCAACTGGGAGGGTGAGATCCCTGAGGTTCACCGCTGGGCCTATGACTATGGTAAGGACGGTCGGGAATTCATCCCGCAGACCGAACCGGTAGGCGAGCATGAAAGCAAGCACTGAGCCGATGCTTCGGGGAATACCCCCGTACGACGGCTCCGCAATATATCGTGAAGGCTGATTATGAAGAAGACCAAAGACTATCTCTTATTGATCAAGCCTTCGCTGAGTATCATGGTGGTGTTCAGCAGCGTGATGAGTTTCGCGCTGACAAAAGGTTCGGAACAATATCTGGACTTCTGGAAAATGATACTCTTGCTCTTTGCAGGCGGTATCCTGGTCACCGGCAGTGCCAATGCCATAAACCAGGTGGTGGAAAAGGACACCGACGCCAAAATGAAACGCACGGCCCGCAGGCCGGTGGCGGCCGAGCGGCTGACCGAGGCCGAGGCATGGGCCTTTGCGATACTCACCGGCATCGCCGGGGTCCTGATCCTGGGTCTGTTTTTCAACTGGCTCTCGGCGGGATTGGCGGCATTCAGTTTGTTTCTGTATGCCTTCATCTATACCCCGCTGAAGAAGGTGAACTCGATCGCCGTGCTGGCCGGTGCCGTACCGGGTGCGCTGCCCTGCCTGATCGGCTGGGCCGCCGGGAACAATGAATTGTCGCCGGGAGGCTGGATCCTCTTCGTATTCCAGTTCTTCTGGCAGTTCCCCCACTTCTGGGCGATCGCCTGGGTGGCCCACCGTGATTATTCTGCCGTTGGCTTCAAATTGTTGCCGGCAGCGGAAGGGCCCACACGATTCACGGCACTGCAGACGGTCATCTACTCTCTGCTGCTGCTGCCGGTGACGCTGGCGCCATACTTCACGGGCATCTGCAGCGGTGAGGGAACGGCGGGAGCGATCAGCCTCTCGGTGGTGCTGCTGGCCAACGCATTCATGATCGGTCGTTGCATCCTTCTGTACCAGGGGATGGACGTAAGGTCGGCCCGGCGTGTGATGTTCGGAAGTTATCTATACCTGCCGCTGGTCATGCTGGCGTGGCTGCTGGCAAAGGGCTGAAGAACGGGTACAAACGGTTGAAAGTGATCGGTGAAATACGATAAGACGCGTATGACAACAGTGAATATGGAACAGAAAAGTAAGATGCACCCGCACAAGTTCACCCTCTGGGTGGCTATCGGGAGCATTGTTATGATGTTTGCAGGACTGACCAGTGCCTATATCGTGAAGAGCAACCAGACCAACTGGGTGCCGGTCAAGGCCCCCATGGTGTTTTGGCTCTCGACTGCGGTATTGGTGGCCAGCAGCGTGACCATGCAGCTCTCCCTGCGGGCCTTCAAGCAACGCTTTCTGCAGCAGTACCGGCAGCTTACCGGTCTGACCCTAGTGCTGGGGATCGTGTTCGTGGTGCTGCAGTGGATGGGATTCCAGGAACTGTGGGCGCAGCAGGTGACCTTCAAGGGAGGCGGCGCCGGCCAGTTTCTCTATGTGATCTTCGGGCTACACGCCATCCACGTGGTGGGGGGTGTGGTCGCCCTGGGAACTCAATTTGTGCGGGCCTTCGTAGGGCGTACGAAGGTATACAGTCCGGTTTCGGTGGAGGTGATGTCCACCTACTGGCATTTCGTGGACCTGCTGTGGCTTTACCTTCTGATATTCTTTATCGTGGTAGGGCAGGCTTAATCGGAAAATGAACAACTGACATCAGTACGTATATGGCTACAACAACAATGCATCAAACCAAGTGGTGGAACGGCGGAAAAAGTCCGTTCAATCTGGAGTACGGCAAGCTCATGATGTGGTATTTCCTCATGAGTGACGCCTTTACCTTCGGGGCCTTCCTGATCTCCTACGGCACCATCCGCTTCAGCCAGAATTTCTGGCCCGACCCCAACGTGGTCTTCAATGCGTTCCCGGGGGCGGGGCATGCCAATCTGCCCCTGGCCTTTGTGAGCGTCATGACCTTCATCCTCATCATCAGCTCCGTTACGATGGTGCTGGCCGTTCATGCCGGGCATAAGGGCGATAAGGCCGGCGTGCTCAAGTGGCTGTTCTGGACTATTGTAGGTGGAGCGGCGTTTTTGGGTTGCCAGGCTTGGGAGTGGCATCACCTCATCACCGGCGAACATGTGGTGCTGGCCGACGGTCAGTTTGAAGTGATCGGACAGACCATGCGCGGCAATCCCTGGGGCAACCTGATCGAGGATAACGCCGCCCTGAGCGCCGCCCTCAGTAATACTCCGCACGATGTGTTGGTGAAGCTCGTTCACACGCACGATCATTCTAAAACGGTGGCTGAACTGGCCGCCCTGTCAGATACCCAACTGCGCGGAATGGTTGATCTGGCCGAGCTGCATGTTCGACAGAAGGGCCCTATCGCCTTCGGGGGATACTTTTTCGGCATCACCGGCTTCCACGGGTTCCATGTGTTTTCGGGTGTTGTCATCAATATCGTCATGCTGCTGATGACCCGCAACGGGGTATTCGAGCGACGCGGACACTACCTGATGATCGAAAAGGCCGGACTGTACTGGCACTTTGTGGATCTGGTATGGGTTTTCGTATTCCTTTGTTTCTATCTTATCTGATATTAAACGACATTTCATAAATTGAAATCATTCGGCTATGCAACATCCGGCTTTTGAAGAAGTAACCGAGCACCATCATGTGGACGACGCCACGTTCAAGAAGCGTGTGCGGCGCACCACCATCCTGCTTTCGATCATTACCGTGATCGAACTGGCGATCGGTCTGATCATTTACAATATCCACAAGGGGGAGAATCCGAACCAGACGCTCATCCTCATGTTCAAGGGTATGGTTTGTATCCTGACCCTCGCCAAGGCCTTCTATATCGTTTCGGTTTTCATGCACCTGGGTGATGAGATCCGCAACATGATTATGACCATCGTGGTGCCTCTGATGCTTTTCATCTGGTTCATTATCGCCTTTATCTCGGACGGTAATTCCTACAAGAATCTCCGGAACACGTACGACAAGCATTTCAAGGAGAGCACGACCCCGGTCCCTCATCACCATGATGCCGGTGAGCCGGCTGATAAAAAGGGGAAGGACTGAGGCCTTTCAAGTGGTCGGCAGAACCATTTGACCTTCCGGCTGTTATGTCTGTAGGTCGAATGGTTTTTTTATGTCATTCCGGTCTGAAGCATGAATAAAACGGCACTATACGCCATCCTGGTGGCCCTGCTGCTTCCCTTGGGCGCCTATTTCATCGTCAAGCGCCAAAGTGAGAAGGCTGTGGTGATGCCCCGCCATTACCATGCGGATACTGTCCGAACCGTGGTCAAGAAGGGCAAGCGGGTAACGGATACGGTCTGGCACCGGATCAAGGAATTCAGCCTGGTGAACCAGGAGGGCCGTACCATCACATGGGACAGCCTCCGGGGGAAGATCGTGATCGCGGATCTCTTCTTCACACGCTGTCCGACGATCTGCCCGCCGATGACCCGCAACATGAAGCGACTGGCGGAATCGATCCATAATGGCAAGCGGGTGGGCGACCGAACCAATCGGCTTGTTCATTTTATTTCATTCAGTATCGATCCGGAGCGTGATTCCGTTGCGCGGTTGAAGTACTGGGCCGATCGATTTCAGATCGATCCGGAGCAGTGGTGGCTGCTGACCGGCGACAAGAAGGCCATCTATGACCTTGCCATCCAGGAGATGAAAGTCGGTGCCGAGGACGGCACCGGATACGATACGGCATTCTTTCACAGTGAAAAATTCGTACTCATCGACAGCAACCGGCATGTACGGGGCTATTATGACGGCCTGGATTCCGTATCCCTCGCCCGACTCAGCAATGACCTGGTGCTGCTGACCATGGAGAAGGATCCGAACCGCAAGAGTTTCCTGGCTGGGAAATTGCAGCTCATGGCGGTCGTTTTCCTGACCGCCATCTTCGGAGTCGGCCTGCTTCTATTCTTCCTTCGTCGAAAAAAACAATGACCATGCTACCTGCTACCTGGAACAAGAATGACCGGAAGGCGCACCTGTTGATCCTGTCCTTTTCATTGATCGTATTTGCGGCCGTCGTTGTACTTGGCCGGATCGAGCTGAACCTGTCGGTAGGCTTCGACGTGCACGTGTTCGCAATGGTCAATGCCTGTATCAATACGGCGGTCGCCCTGCTGCTTCTGGCCGCCCTTGCGGCCGTGCGGAGCAGGCGGTATCACTTGCACCGCAATCTCATGCTGCTCGCGATGGGACTCTCGATCCTGTTCTTGTTGAGTTACATCGCCCATCATTTACTGGCAGGGGAGACCCGCTTCGGTGACCTAGACGGGAATGGTCTGCTCGATGCGGGGGAGAAAACTGCCGCCGGAACAGCGCGGACGATCTATTACATCATCCTGGGGACGCATATCCCCCTGGCCGGATTGATCCTTCCGTTCATCCTCTACTCCGCATACCGTGCTCTTACCGGTGAGTTCGACCGTCACCGAAAACTGGTTCGCATCACCTGGCCGGTCTGGTTCTATGTGGCCGTTACGGGGGTGATCGTATACCTTATGATCCGTCCTTATTATTAATCACTACCGGTTGCGGTGTAAAAAAAATGAAAGGTTGCCCTCCGGCAACCTTTCCCAAACGTCCGGGGCGTTACGGCGCCGGCGGAACGTTCGCTCCCGAGAAAACCACAGCTCCAAGCTTGGCGAGCCGGTATCCCGTTCGTATTTAGCTGATCCTTCTTTTCTTTCTACCTCCTCTTCCCGTCTTGCCAATGCGATCGGACGCATCAACAGTTGCAACCTACATTGGATAGGGGAGTGCGCAAGGGGATAATGAACGAGGTGCGTGGTATTTCTCTCAGGTAATAAGGGGGAAAAGGCCGTGATCGGGGCCGGTCATTTCTTAACAGGCCCTTCCAGCATCAGTGCTTTGTTACGTGCGATCAGGCAGGCGCCGATCATGCCTGCGCGTTCCCCCAGTCGGGAGGTCTTCAGTTGCGTATCATTGTTCACCAGACTGAGTGAGTACTTGTTGAGGGCGCTTCGTGCGGGAAGGCGCAGGTATTCGCCGGTTTCCGCCAGGGTACCGCCAAGGATCACCAGTTCAGGATTGAAGATATTGATGAGCATGGCCAGCGCCTTTCCAAGCTTTTCGCCCATTTCGGCCAATAATTCGATGATGAGTACGTCTTCCAGTCGGGCCGCATCGATCAGGTCCTGCAACTTCAGCTCTCCTTCGGTTTGAACCTTTTTTGACAGAACCGAGGAAGACCCTGCTGTGATCCGTTCGTTGACTTTTCGTAGCAGGGCCTGTCCGGATACTTCAGTCTCTAGACAGCCTTTTTTGCCGCAACCGCAGATGATATCGTTTTCATAAACGGGAATATGGCCGAATTCACCGCTGAAGCCGCTTTTTCCGTAATAAACCTTACCATCGATGATGATGCCCGAGCCTGTTCCGTAGTCGAGGTTGATGAACAGGACATTCTTCTCATTGGTCACCACGCCCTGTTCGAACTCGCCATAGGCCATTGCGTTGGAGTCGTTTTCCAGGAAGGTCCGGATCCCAAGCTGTCGTTCGATGATCGCGGCCAGCGGCTCCTCCTGGAAATGGAAGTAGCTGTAGCTGTATCCGGTGATATTATTCACCCGGCCGGATAGGTTGATACCGATCCCCAGCACTTTATTCTTGGCGACCCCCTGCTCTTTGATGAATTTCCGGATGAGATTGATCAGCGCGGTAAGGGATTCCTGGGTGTTCTCCAGCGGGTAGGGGATCTTGTCCTCCGTTTTGACGAGATGCTTCTTGAAGTCCAGCAAGCCGATATTGATGTAATACCGCTTCACATCCACGCCGATGAAATAGCAGGCTGAACTGACCAGGCCGTAGATGTTAGCCCTGCGGCCACCGGTGGAATCCATTTTGCCCTGCTCGTGTACCAGTCCCTCCTTGATCAGTTCGTTCAGGAGGCTGGTCGTTTTCGGGGCGCTCGTGTTGATCTCCCGGCTCAGTTCGGGGATGGTCAGATCCCCTGCGGTATCCAGGTGGCGTACGATCTCCTTTTTCAGGGACTTGTTCTTATAGGCGACCCCTCCCATCAGGGTTTCATCGGAGAACAGTTCAATGAGGTTCTGGTTGGCCGCCATGCTTCCGAAGATATTAATTAGTAAGGCATTCTGACGGGAAAGACCCTCCTGTGACCGGCAGAAAAGAAACTAAAATAAATTAGAAAGTTCGTTAAATAAAATAAAAATAATAATAACTTTAGGCCATTTAATAATATTCTTAGTTTATGTCTCATGGCTCCATGTCAGCGCTCCGACCGGTCGTTCGGGATGCTACCCCCGACCTGAGAGGGTTGGCGGAAATATACAGGGGTGAGCTTGTGGAGCGGATCCTTCCCTTCTGGCTCCGGCACAGCCGCGATGAGGAGAACGGCGGTTATTTCACGTGCCTGGATCGTTTTGGGAAGGTCTATGATACCGATAAGTTCATCTGGCTCCAAGGGCGTGAGGTCTGGTGTTTCAGTTTCATGTACCAAAATGTGGAGCAGCGGCCTGAATGGCTGGAGATGGCCCGTCATGGAGCCGCTTTTCTGGAGAAGCACGGGCGTGATTCCCGGGGCAACTGGTATTTCTCGCTGACGGCCGACGGCCGCCCGCTGGTACAACCCTACAACATATTCAGCGATTGTTTCGCTACCATGGCCTTCGCCGCGCTCGACAAGGCACAGCCAAATGATGCCTGGCGGCGGATCGCATTGGAAACGTTCGAGAATATCCTCATACGCCGGGATAACTGGAAAGGAATTTATAACAAGGCGGTGCCCGGAACCCGACCTCTGAAGAATTTCTCGCTTCCGATGATTCTTTGCAATCTCTCCCTGGAGCTGGAGCATGTCATTGGTACGGAGCGGGTCAACCAGTTCATCCCGTCGGTCATCCACGAGGTGATGGATGTGTTCTATCAGCCAGCGCAGGGTCTGATTCTCGAGAACGTACAACCCGATGGCTCCTTCTCCGACAGTTTCGAGGGGCGCTTACTCAATCCGGGTCATGCCATAGAAGCCATGTGGTTCATCATGGACCTCGGCCGTCGCCTGCAGGATCCGCAGCTGGTCCGTAAGGCCTGTGACATTATGCTCCGCACTCTCGAGCACGGGTGGGACAAGGAATACGGCGGCCTGTTCTATTTCCTCGACCTGCATGGCCATCCACCCCAGCAGCTGGAGTGGGACCAGAAACTCTGGTGGGTGCATGTGGAAGCGCTCGTGGCCCTGGCGAAAGGATACGCCTATACCGGAGACCACCGCTGTGCGGAATGGTTCCGCACCGTTCATGCCTATACCTGGAAACACTTTCCGGATCCCGAGTACGACGAATGGTTCGGCTATCTGAACCGCCGGGGTGAAGTACTGCTGCCGCTGAAAGGGGGCAAGTGGAAGGGCTGCTTCCATATCCCGCGCTCGTTGTACCAGGTCTGGAAGACATTGGAATCTCTCAAAGAAACCGATCCTTCTTGATCCGCCGAATCGCTATACATACCACCTTGCTGGCGCTGCCTTTATTGCTTGGCACCCATGCTGCCGGTCAGCGCCGCAGCCGAACCGAGGTGCTGGTTATCGGAGGAGGGGCGGGTGGAACCTGTGCCGGTCTTCAAAGTGCACGGCTTGGCGCACGAACCCTGCTCGTGGAGCCGACCCCCTGGTTGGGCGGCATGATCTCCGCCGGAGGTGTATCCGCATTCGACGGCAATCATAATATGCCTTCCGGTATCTGGGCGGAATTCCGCGAGCAGATCTACAAAGTATATGGAGGACCATCCCGTGTTGCCACCGGCTGGGTGAGTAACACGCTGTTCGAACCTCATGTGGCCGACAGCATCTTAAAATCTTTTGCCTCCCGCGAAACGAACCTGCAGGTATGGTACCGGTGCCGCTTCGTGAAGGCACTCACCCGCGGAGATCGCGTGACCGGTGCCGTTTTTCAGGACCTGGTTACCCGGCGCAAACGGACGGTCCGGGCCCGTCAGGTGATCGATGCGACGGAGCTGGGCGATGTGATGGCCGATGCCGGCGTCCCCTTCGACCTCGGCATGGAGGCCAGTGCCGTCACCGGTGAAAATGTTACCGTTCCTGCCAGCAACGATATCGTGCAAGACCTTACTTGGGTGGCGATCCTGAAGGACTACGGTCCCAATACCGACCGCACCATGGTGCGACCCGACGGGTACGATCCGATGGAGTTCGATGGCTGCAACAACCAGTTCGCCAGCACGCCGGCCAAGATCACTTCCAATGTGGATGCCCGGAAAATGCTCGACTATGGCCGCCTGCCGAACGGGAAGTATATGATCAACTGGCCCGGGAAAGGCAATGACATCTATCTGAATGTGGTGAATCGGTCGCATGAGCAACGCGAAGCGGCCCTGCACAAAGCCCGGGCCAAGACCCTTCGGTTCGTGTATTTTCTGCAGACCCAATTCGGTTTCCGGAATCTCGATCTCGCCGATGATGAATTTCCCACGGCCGATCGCCTAGCACTGATTCCCTATCACCGCGAGGGACGCCGCCTTCGGGGGATCGTCCGGTTCAAGGTGCAGCACATTTCCGAGCCCTTCCGTTCCGGTAACCACCTGTATCGAACCGGCATCTCGGTAGGGGATTATCCGATCGACCACCATCACCGCGAAAACCCCTCCGCGCCGCAGCATCTGGGCTTTTATCCGATCCCCTCATACAATATCCCTCTTGGTGTACTGATCCCGGAGAATACCGAGGGGCTGATCGTTGCCGAAAAAGGAATCAGCGTCAGCAATGTGGTGAATGGAACGACCCGATTGCAGCCGGTGGTGATGATGACCGGACAGGCAGCGGGTACCCTGGCAGCTCTGGCCGTCAAGAACGGGACGGATGCGCGGGCCGTGTCCGTACGCGCGGTGCAGACCACCTTGCTTGCTACCCGTGCCTATATTATGCCCTACTATGATGTAAAACCCACGCATCCTCAATTTCTGGCGATCCAGAAGGTGGGAGCGACCGGTATTTTGAAAGGGAAAGGGGAACCCTTCCAATGGGCGAACCGAACCTGGTTCCATCCCGACTCCTCCATAAGTACAAGCTTATTTGTCAGAGAATTGGCAGCATTTACAGGCAGGGAGATGCCTGTGGCTGACGATGCCCCTCTCTCTATTCCCAATGCAATAAAATGGATCGGCTCGATGAACCAGACCGTAGGGAACGGTGTTGAGGTTGATTCGGCTATATGGAACAGTTGGGGGCTCAATAATTTTCAGGAGGACCGCCCCATCACCCGTGCCGAACTTGCCGTGCTGCTCGATAGAACCCTGCATCCTTTTGAAAGCCATGACATAGACCATTTCGGGAATCTCAAATCAACCAATAAAAACTAAAACGATTGTTTATGA
>JBJOMF010000093.1:0-14502 GCA_046052505.1 Bacteroidota bacterium
CGAAAAAAAAGAACGCAGTGTAGGTAAGGGGTTATTCGCCAGCCTTCTTTTGGCACAGCTGACGATAAAATCCTATCAAAATGATAAGGCAGCCCGCTACCATGCATATGGAAAGAGACACCAGAAAAAACGTGATCAATCCTTCCGAAAACGCCGCCCCTTTTTGACCACCGGCCAACGGCATCATAGCGCCCGAAGCCGTAACGGAAGCGAGAATAACAGCCAGAAAGTTGGCAAAAGTTCCATAGAGCAAGAGCCAAAAAGCTGCCAGAAACAACCGTTTTGAAAGAATCAATCGTTTCCAGAGAAGCCCGAAAATCAGTAAGAGGATTCCGTTCATGATCGCTTCAAGATGCGCCGAGAGAGCCATGCGGGGATTGGCCGTCAGAGGAATGATCAGCCCGACCAAGAGTCCCAGCAATAAGAGTATCAATCCCGAGAAGATCAGCCGTTCCGCCTGCCTTACTTGAAGAGATGATTCCATTTGAAAAGATTTAACCATTTAAAAAATGAAGTGACCCTCAGGTATCAAATATACCCACTGATCTGTTACTGTTGAATATAATATGCCCGTCTTGGGATAACCAATCTGTTCGTTCGTAAGAAAATATCCATTTACAACTGCCGCAGATAGCTCACCTTCAGGATCACATGATCGTCCGTTTGTCGCTTCTGCTGCGGCAACTGGAAGCCGCGGTGGTTGAACACCAGGTACACGAACGAAAGGGGCTGGTACTCCCAGGAAAGACGGATGTTGTAGTTGGACTGACGGTTCAGCGAGTTACGCTGGTAGAAGCCGATCAGCTGGAGCCGCGGATTCAGCGCAAACCGACCGGTCAGGCTCCACAGATCGGCCTGCTTGCTTTCCTCGGCATCACCGACCTCACGGAATCGATTCCGGTTCAGCGCAGCCGACAGCGAAAAATGCGGCGAAGGCGATATCCGGAGGGTCAGGTTGCCGGTTTGCAGCCGGCCGTTGAAATATGTACCGAACTGGATGTCCGCCAGCAAGCCCACCACCCGTGAAGGATCGGTGCTCACATAGAACTGATGCCGCACATAACGGTACTCCCCCATACCGATCTCGATGCCCAGCGGGGCGAACGACTCAGTGAGCCGCTGATAGGTGGGGCTGATCAGGTATCCAAAGAATCCCCCGTCTTGGAAGTTGAACCAGACGGGATTGATATTAACCTGTCGCTCGATCAACTTACCCGTAGAAGCCTGGTGGTAAAACTCCGTCATCAACCCCGGCTCAAAGGCCCGGATCCACTTGCGCAACGGCAACTGCCTGCCGCGGTAATACCAGAACACACCCGGCGTCGTGCCAATCACATCCGACCGTGATACAAAGCCCATCCCGGGATCAAAGTCTTTCGTCACCACGGTCTGTGTCCACCAGAACTTCCACTGGTTGTTGGTGAACACGTACTGTGCATACCCGGCGACCCCCCTGTTGCCGCCCTTGCTGTTGGAAGAGCCGATGAGCATGGTGCTCAGCGAGTGCGACTCCCCCAAGCGGAAAAAACCATCCACCGCCCCTACGACATTGGTTTCGGATGAAAGACGTTTAACAGTCAACAGGGTGCCGATGCGGCTCTGTTTTCCCAGGTTCTCCAGGTAACGTCCCACGAAATAATTCGTAGCCGGTGTGATGTCATTGGCGCGCTGCCGCATCACCAGGGCTCCGAAATTGCGACGACCGGACCGGTATACATACCGCCCGCCCGCATCCAGCGGTATGGGATTGCCCGCATCATCCAGACCGATCCGGCGGCTGAAGAACGGCTGGATCCGCATGAAGCCCCCGGACATATCCTCACTGGGGCCTACACCCGGACTGAACAGGGAGGCATTCTCCAGAAAGAACTGCCGCCGCTCCGGAAAGAAAACAGAGAACCGCGTTACATTATTGACCTGACGGTCGGCATCGGCCTGGGCGAAATCGGTATGGAAAGTCAGGTCAAGAATATTGTTCGGGTTGATGGCCCACTTGAGGTCGCCGCCCGCAAGGAATTTGCTGCGCTCCGGCGATATAGCGGATGGAAAATTTTTGTAGCGGTCATAGGCTCCCAACAGATAAGGCTGGATCCGGATGTTGGCCCGAGGCGGCGGCGGCTGCAACCCCGTGAGCAGCCCGGCATAATCCATTCTCGTAAAATTGAAGGAACGCGGATACGGAGAGAAGGCCGAGGTTTCATTACTGAGCCTGCGGTTCCGAACGATATTGAATCCCCAGGTCTGCAGACTGTCAGTACGCCGCGGATACCGCAGCGTCTGCCACGGGATCGCGATCTCGGCCATCCAGCCGCTGTCGGTACGCAGGGTACGCACCCGCCACAGGGCATCCCAGTCTAAGTCCGACAGGATATCATCAAATACCAGCTGATCACGCTGCACCCCGTAGGCATTGGTCAAAAAAGCCATGGCATTGCGCCGGTCATTGAACCCGTCGAAAGAAAGACCGATGAAATCGTGGCTGCGGGGACTGAAATCCCGGCGGAAGTCAGTAGCCCGAATGGCCTCCCGACCCACCGAGTCGTGGGCCATGATACCGACATACAGAAAGTTGCGGTTGAAAAGCACCCGTGCATGGGTGAGTTGCCGCGGGGGCTGGCCCTGCAGCGGTTCGATCTGTACGAAATCGGCCGCGAACGGAGCCCGAAGCCATTCCGCTTCATCGAGGTTGCCATCCACTTTCAGCGATCCTTCGATCCGTACCGCCCGCACCCGGCGTTTCTCCGAATCGGGCTTGAATACAGCGGCATCCTGAGCACCGGCTGTAACGGAAAATAACAATAAGGGGAACAGGTGCCGGAGCATATAGCAAGATAAGTAAAGAAGGGAGATCCCCGATTTAATACGCGAGCAGGGCATCGACCGTTTCCTTCAGACGGGCCTTGGCCAGAAAGGCCTGCTCCAGCTCCACACTGAAGGGCACCGGTGTATCCAGAGAGGCGCAACGCATGATAGGTGCATCCAGCCATTCGAAGCAATGCTCCGCGATCCAGGCAGCGATCTCACCGCCAATGCCTCCGATCAGTGTGTCCTCATGCAGAAGCAACACACGGCCCGTACGGCGCACCGCCTCGCGGATGGCCATATAATCCAGCGGGGCCAGGGACCGAAGGTCCAGGATATCTATGGAGATCTCGGGATGCTCGGCAGCCAGATCCTCGGCCCAGTGCACGCCACTGCCATAAGTGATGATGGACAGATCGTCGCCCGCCCGCACCTGACGGGCCTTGCCGATGGGAATCTCATAATACGCTTCGGGCACGGGACCAGTTACCGATCGGTACAGTGCCTTGTGCTCGAAAAACAGGACCGGATTGGGATCGTTGATCGCAGCGATGAGCAGCCCCTTGGCATCCATCGGCGTGGCGGGATACACGACTTTCAACCCGGGCGTATGCACGAACCAGGCCTCGTTGCTCTGCGAATGAAAAGGCCCGGCTCCCACCCCGCCGCCGGTAGGCATGCGGATCACCACATCGGCCTCCTGGCCCCAGCGGTAATGGATCTTGGCCAGGTTGTTCACGATCTGATTGAATCCACAGGTCACAAAATCGGCGAACTGCATCTCCACCATGCTCTTGTATCCTTCCAGTGAAAGCCCCAGCCCGGCACCTACGATGGCGCTCTCACAGATAGGCGTGTTGCGTACCCGTGCCTTTCCGAACTCTTGCAAGAAGCCCTCCGTGATCTTGAAGGCACCGCCATACGCGGCGATGTCCTGACCCATCAGCACCAGATTGGTATGCCGCTTCATGGACTGATTCAATCCCTCCTTGATGGCATCGATGAACCGCATCTCCTCCCGCCCGGTCGGCACCCCAACCGGTATAGATGGGGAGGTATGATCGATCACCCGGACATCAGATGAACGCGGCGGTGCATACACGTCTTCCAGCTCCTCATCGATATCGGCCATCACCGGCGCAGTTGAAAAGCCGGTCGCCAGTTCCCGTTCGATCTCGTCCTTGAAACGATTGCGCACTTCGGCCACCTCCATCTCGGTCAGCACTCCGCTCTCGAGCAGGTAGCGCTCGTAATTTTTGACGGGGTCTTTCTGTTCCCAAAGGCGGAACAAATCCTGCGGCACGTATTTGGTTCCGCTGGCCTCCTCATGCCCGCGCATCCGGAACGTCATGCACTCAACCAGGTAAGGCTTCTGATGACGGATGCAATAGTCGCGCACCCCCCGGATGGTATCATAGACGGCGAGCAGGTTGTTCCCGTCGATCTGCACACCCTCCATACCATAGCCCTTGGCCTTATCGACCAGGCTGATGCAGCGGTATTGCTCGTTGACCGGCGTGCTCAAGCCGTAGCCGTTGTTCTCGATGATGAAGATGACGGGCAGGTCCCATACGGCCGCCACATTGAGAGCCTCATGAAAATCGCCCTCGCTGGTGGCCCCCTCTCCGGTGAAAGCCAGCGAAACCTTATCCTCCTGACGAAGCTTGTGTGCCAGGGCCACCCCATCGGCGATGGAAAGCTGCGGGCCTAAGTGTGAGATCATCCCGCAGATGTGATGTGCGCGGCTGCCAAAATGAAAACTGCGCTCGCGTGCCTTGCTGTATCCCTCCTTGGCTCCCTGCCATTGCATGAACAGACGGTACAGAGGCATTTGTCGGGTGGTGAACACCCCGAGGTTGCGGTGCATGGGCATGATCCATTCGTCGGAACGCAAGGCCAGGGTAGCCCCGACGGCGATGGCTTCCTGCCCGATACCGCTGAACCATTTGGAGATCTTGCCCTGCCGGAGCAGGACCAGCATCTTGTCCTCGATCATCCGAGGCCAAAGCAGCTGCTCATAGAAGGTGCGAAGGGTTTCGTTGGAAAGGTCTTTCCGATCGAAGGTCATACGGCGAAGGTCCGTATTTTTTGGAACACCGGGGCGGATGAAGGGGCTTATACGGCAACCAGCTCATAGAAGTCGGCCGGATCCAGGTAACGGCGGGCAAGGTCTCGGATCTCCTCGGCCGTGATGCTGCGGATGGTACGGATGGTATCATAAAAATATGCCTCCGTGAGATCGTTGAGCAGGATATTCTTCCAGCGGGCGATGACCTGGAAAGGCCCGTCCAGATCGCCCAGGATACCGCCCATTAAATAATTGCGTACCAGCAGCAGCTCGTCTTCATCCACCAGCTCGTCACGCAAGGCAGCCATCTCCTTATAAACTTCAGCGATCGTGGCCTCGCAAACATCACGGCCCGCTTCCGTACTGATCACCCAGGCGGAATCACCGACATGATTCTGTATATAGCTGTGAATGCCGTAGGTATACCCTTTATCTTCCCGGATATTACCCATCAGCCGGGAACCGAAGAAGCCCCCGAACAGGGTGTTCAATACCATCACGCGTATGAAATCAGGATGGTGCCGGTTGGGAAAGGGCCGCGCGATGCGGATGGATCCCTGCATCCCCTTTTCGTTGTTGACGATCCGGTATTTCTTTTCCGTGGCGGGCGATGCGGAAATGACAGAACGTTGCGTTCGCAGGTTGGGCAGGTCTCCGAAATGACGGTCCAGCAACTCGGGCAGTCCGTCGGGCAGTTTACCCGCGACAAAAAGACGCAGGCTGCCGTTTCTATAATAGCGATCGTGAAATGCCAACAGCTCCTCCCGCTGCAGTGCATCAAAATCCTCAAGCCGACTGTAGCGCCCATAGGGATGCTGCTCACCGTATAGATACACATCGATCATGCGGCCCGCAACAAAGTCACTTTTCTGCAAATTCACCTTCAGCCGCTGCTTCATATTCTGTTTGTAAATCTCCAATTCGGTCGCCGGCATCACCGAATCGCTGATGAGCTCGCGCACGACCGGCAGCAATTCGGCGGCGTGCTTGGATAGCGCATGCAGGCTGATTACAGCAGTTTCATTGAAACAGGAGCGGTTGAGGTAGGAACCGTAGTACTCGAAATGATCGTTGATCTGAAAGGCGGTGCGGCTATTCGTTCCGTTGCGCAACAGGAAGTTGGTGGTTCCGGCAACCAGGTTCTTTGTTTCCATGCAATTGCCGGCATCAAAGACCCACTCCACGGCAAAGACCTCCTCGGCACCGGCATTCACGGAACAGACATCGATACCGTTGCGGAGCGTGTACCGTTCCGCCGGGGGAAGCTGCAATTCGAAATGAACGGCATCGGTGATGGGAGGAGCCTGCTTTCGATTGAACATGGGGTTTCCGGTATCAGTTTTTCGAATGATAATGGATCGTACTGCTGTTCTCGGGGCGGAACAGACGGATGCTCTCTTCGCGGATGTCATCGAGCGTGACCGAGGCGTATTTTTCAAGTTCGAAATTCATCCAGGCAGCATCACCCAACAACTCGTAATAAGCCAGACTGCCGGCACGGCTCATGAGGCCGATATCTTCAAAGGCCATCAGGCTCTCGGTCTTGTTCTTCACCTTCTGGAGTTCCTGCTCGCTCACATACTGCTCTCGCATCTTGGCCAGTTCCGCCTCCACGGCCTGCTCGGCCTGCTCCATACCGATGCCCTTCACCATCTTGCCCTCGACCACCACCAGACCGGCATCGGTACTGCCGAAATGATGGCACTCGATATTGCTGAACAGCTGCTGCTCTTTCACGAGGGCCTGGTAAAGACGCGAGGAGCCCCCGCCGCTGAGGATGTCGGTGACCAGATCGGCGATATAATACCTCCGGTCGAGCCGCGACGACATGTGCCAGCACTTGTAAAGCGCATCCAGGGGCACGTCTGCGTGAACGTCGATCCGTCTTGCGGCCGTTTGCTCCGGTTCCTGAGGCAGGCTGCGGCGGTATTTCTCCCCGGAAGGGATGTCGCCAAACCATTTTTCAGCGAGTGCCCGCACTTGTACCGTCGTTACGGGTCCGGCCACTACCAGCACAGCATTCGAGGGGCGGTAATGGCGGAAGAAGAAGTCCTTCACATCAGTCAGGGTGGCGTTCTCGATATGCGAAAGCTGCCGCCCGATGGTCATCCAGCGATAGGGATGGGTGCTGTAGGCCAGCGCCCGCATGCGGTGGCCCACATCGCCATAGGGTTTGGTGAGATAATGTTCTTTGAATTCCTCACAGACCACTTTTCGCTGTACGTCCAGGCTCTTTTCACTGAAGGCCAGCGAGAGCATGCGGTCGCTTTCCAACCAGAAGGCCGTTTCCAGATTTTGTGCGGGAAGCTGGATATAATAGTTCGTCAGGTCGTTGGTGGTATAGGCATTGTTCTCTCCGCCCGCCCGTTGCAGGGGCTCATCGTAGTCGGGGATATGAAGTGACCCTCCGAACATCAGGTGCTCGAAAAGATGGGCGAAGCCCGTCTTGTCGGGGTGCTCATCCCGCGCACCCACATCGTACATGATATTGACAACGGCCATGGGGGTGCTGGCATCGGGGTGAACGATGACCCGCAGGCCGTTTGGCAGGGTGAATTTCTCGAATGCGATCATGAGTTGGGGAATGCTCCTGCAAATTTACCGAAAAGGGATCGAAGCGGTCTATTTGTTAAGGATGCTTCGGATCTTGAACTCCAATTCGAAGATGCGTCCATCACGGCGCAGGATCAGACGCACGCGGTCACCGGCATGCTGCAGGGCGATCTTGTACTGGTTCAGGGTCTGGTTGAACGTCTTGTTGATGGCGATCACCTCATCCCCGTTCCGGATACCGGCGGCTTCTGCAGGCCCCCCGGCCGCCAGATCGCCCACCACGATCCGTCCGTTCACATAATAAAGTTCCATCCCCGAATAGGAATAATCAAAGGGATCGAAAAAATGGGAATTGGGCGTCAGGTGTATGTCACCCCTCGGATAATTCAATAGTACATTGAAGCGCCGCAGCAGGTCGTTGCCCAGGATGCCACCCATATTGGGGTAGGCGGTCACGTTGTACTTGTCGTCGAAGAGGAAGACCGGCACATTCCGGAACCGGTAGGGGCCCAGGCGCAGGTCCCGCACCACCGTCTGTTCCATCTCGATCTTGCCACCCAGTCCCTCGCCCTCCTTGGGCCACCGTTTGCGTTTACGGTCGATCAGGTTACTGTCTTCAGCGAATTCCTTGGAAAAAAGCACACAGAGCCCGGCCCCGATATCGAAAAGGTAGCGGGAGGATACGGCCCGTTCATCCCGCACGCGCAGAGGCAGTGATACCAGCTGGTTCATCTCGGGGCGGAACAGGTGGCCGCCGCGCGGATAGCGAATGGTGCCGGGCGTATAAAAAGAAACACGGGCGCTGTCGTAATTGATACGTACGATATAGCGGCTGAGGATGGCATAGCCGATGATGCCGTCGATATCCTCCCCGTAAACCGCGGTCAGGAAGGTGTAATCATTGATATGGAAATTCAGGCTGTCGACCTGAAGCCCCGGGAAATGCAGGGTACGGTTGTAGAGAAAGGGCACTTTACGGATGCCGCCGATACCCCGGATGGAGCGCTCCGTAGGTTCGGGCTTCTCCCCCAGCACTTCGGCCGTGGTGGAATCCAGTGAAATGCCGCTGCTGCCGGTATCGAGGATGAAGTGGAGGGTATCGGGGTGATCGCCCAGCTGGGCCTGCAGGATGATGATGCCGCCGGTCAGCTGGATGAAGGGGATGGAAGTGATGAGGCGGGCGGGCGGTTCGATGAACTCCTCCTGGGCCCGGACGGGATGGCTAAGCCAAAGGAACAGGGCTGTTGCCAAAAGAAACCGCATCCTTAAAAAGTAAGTTATCATCACCCGACCATCTAGTCAAAGGACAAAGATTTGACGGAAAAGGATGCAGACCGCCTGTTGTGGAGCATTTAATTTGAATACCGCTTCGCCGGCCGAACCTCTTGGCCCCCCGATCCGTTACTGCACTGTACCTTTGCCCCATGCAACTCAAGGATCTATACCAAAAGGCGGCTGACCTGGGCTTCCTGACTGTGGAGGAGGGCGTATCCCTCTACCACCAGGCACCCCTGGCCGACCTCATGTACCTGGCCGATGAACTGCGGAAAAAGCAGGTTCCCCATGGCCGGGTCACCTGGCAGATCGACCGGAATGTGAATACCACCAACGTTTGCGTGGCCAACTGTAAGTTTTGCAACTTCTACCGGATCCCGGGGCATGCGGAAGCCTATATCACAGATATGGCTACCTACCGGAAGAAGATCGAAGAGACGCTGAAATACGGGGGCGACCAGCTCCTGCTGCAGGGAGGCCACCACCCCGAACTGGGACTGCAGTTCTATGTAGATACCTTCCGCGCCATCAAGGCCGAATACCCGCAGATCAAACTGCATGCACTGGGACCGCCCGAAGTGGCCCATATCACCAAGCTCGAAAAAAGCACGCACCGAGAAGTCTTGGCCGCCCTGAAGGCGGCGGGGCTTGACTCACTGCCGGGCGCCGGGGCCGAGATCCTGGTCGACCGGGTGCGCCGCCTGATCTCGAAGGGCAAGTGCGGGTCGCAGGAGTGGCTCGATATCATGCACGAAGCGCATGAGCTGGACATCACCACATCGGCCACCATGATGTTCGGGCATGTGGAGACCATCGAAGAACGGTTCGAGCACCTGGTGAAGCTCCGCGAGGTACAAAGCCGCAAGCCCAAAGACGCCAAGGGCTTTCTGGCCTTCATCCCCTGGACCTTTCAGGATGTGGACACCCTGCTGGCCCGGATCCGGGGTGTGCAGAACCTCACCACCCCCGAAGAGTACATCCGAATGATCGCGCTGAGCCGCATCATGCTGCCCAATATCCTGAACATACAGGCCAGCTGGCTCACCGTAGGTCGGCAGGTGGCCTCAGTATGCCTGCATGCCGGTGCCAATGATTTCGGCTCCATCATGATCGAAGAGAATGTAGTCAGCGCCGCCGGGGCCCCGCACCGTTTCACCTACCGTACCATACAGGATGCCATCCGCGAGGCCGGCTTCGAGCCACAGCTGCGCGACCAGCAGTACGCGTGGCGGGAGATCCCAGAGACCATCGAGGAGCAGGTCATCGATTATTGATCAGAACCCATTCCGGAAACCCATACTGCATGTTCAACTATTCCTGGTTCCGCAAGATCGCCCTGGCCGAAGGAATCTCCTTCCTGCTGCTGCTCTTTGTAGCGATGCCACTCAAGTATTTCGCCGGTATGCCGCTGGCCGTGACCGTGCTGGGCGGCATCCACGGCATCCTTTTCGTGGCCTTTGCCGTCCTGGCCCGCGAGATACAGAACCGGTATCAACGAAATTTCCGCTGGCTGGTACAGGCCGGACTGGCCTCCCTCCTGCCCTTCGGCACCTTCTACATGGATAAGCAGTGGAAGCGGGAGGAGGCAATACAAAATCAGTAAGCGTCAGAAATGAAAAAGATCATTGCATTATTTTTTTATTGCCAGTCATTTCACGCCACCGCCCAAACCGACCCACTGCCCACAGTTACGGGCGGCACCCTCGTGCGCCACGCGTCCTTCCCCTCGGCATTCGTTACCGCGCGCCATGTCGACGTATGGCTTCCCGACGGATATAGCGACAAGAAAAGATACGATGTGCTGTACATGCACGACGGACAGATGCTCTTCGATTCGGCGATCACCTGGAACCGCCAGAGCTGGGATGCAGACGATATCGCATCACAACTGATTCGCCAGGGCCGGATCCGCGACCTCATCATCGTAGGCATCTGGAACGGTGGCACCACCCGCCATGCCGATTACTTCCCACAGAAAGTATTCGATCTCCTAACAAATACCGAACGGGAAGCGATCTTTTCGGCTGCACGCAACAACGGCGCCTCCGTATTTCAGGAGATACCTGTAAGGTCGGATAAGTACCTCCGCTTCCTCGTACAGGAACTCAAACCCTTCATCGACCGGACCTACGCCACCCGGACCGGACCAAATCATACCCATATCGCCGGAAGCAGCATGGGCGGACTGATCTCCCTCTATGCCATCTGCGAATACCCTTCAGTGTTCGGATCCGCCGCCTGCCTCTCCACGCACTGGCCGGGGATCTTCACCCTGGAAAACAACCCGATCCCTTCAGCCATCTATACCTACCTCCAAAAAAAACTCCCCGATCCCCGTACCCACAAGCTGTACTTCGACCTGGGTACGGCCACACTCGACGCCCTCTATCCGCCCCTGCAGGAACAGGTGGACCGGATCCTGAAAAAGAAAGGCTATTCCAACCGCCATTGGATCACACGGACCTTCCCCGGATCGGAGCACAGTGAACGGGCTTGGCACGACCGGTTCTCGATACCCCTGACCTTCCTCATCGGCAGATGATCACAGGGCCGGTACCTTTGTGATACGAACCAATCCATGCGTACCATCTTTCTATCAATGCTGCTCGTATTGGTGGTTACTGGCTGCCGCTCAAAACGAATAGGAGATACCGGTACGGATTCAACGGATAGCAGTTCCTGGTCTCCCGGCTGGGAAGCAACCCTCAACGACTCCACCGGCCGTATCGGCATCCGCCGCCGTCTGTCCGACGGACCCGATTCACTCACGCCCACCGCCGTGATCCGATACCTCAATAGAATGAACCCCCGAATCGAGTTGCATTATCGCTTCCAATCGGGAGATACCTGCTACACAGATATCCCACGGTCCGAATACCTGACACACCAGATCGGCAGTACGGGCGCGGAATCATATTTCATGGAAGCGGTTTACAACCTCACCGAGATCCCCGGCATCCACCATGTACGTTTTGATTTCCGGGAAGGCGACCATGCCCAGCCGGATGTTCTCAGCCGCGAATCGTTTACGCCGGATTACTGACCCGAGATTCGATGATCATTCGTTATTGTTGAACCAGATGTTACCGGCAGGACTGATAAACTTGCGGATCTTTTGTTCCCCATGCAGCGCTTCCAGCAGCTTCTGGGATTCCTGTGTGTCCTCATCCCGGAGGAACGAGAACTCCCGGGTCGTGAAGGTTTGAAACGCCCGGAACAGGAAATCGGGCGACATATCATAATCCGACCGCCGGATACCCGGAGTCAGTTCCCGCAACACTCCTACAAAAGTCTCATAGTCCTGATAACCCTCCAGCTTGCGGGTCTCCCCCTGCTGATTACGGAAGATTAGTGTTGGCAATAGCGTGATGTGAAGCGCTTCGGCGATCTGCAGGTCTTCCATGAAATGCGTACGGGCCTTGGTATCCAGGTCGCGTAGCAGGCGGGCCGCATCCAGTCCGACATCATAGGCCGCCCGGAACAGGAACTCCTTATTGATGATATTCTTGTTTTCGACGAATACCATCTCCATGATGCGGCGGAGGAACATGACCGCCATGCCGGTATTCTGCAACTGTGCCGCCTTGAAGGCGATCGAAGGCGGATACGAAGAAGGCAATGGGTCTTCCAGCCAGATCCCGTTATTGATCGGCATCTGGTAACTCTCACACACTTCCTCCCAATGCTTCGCCACATCTTCAGGTGTCCGGATCCCGTCCCGGTCGTAATTCTCCCATTTCTCCAACAGCCCGCCCATTTTATAGTCGATACGCACGAATGCGCCGTATTCCAGCTGCAGCTTCCGCAACTGCGGCTGTATGGTCCAGCAGGTGGAACAGATGGGATCGGTAAAGTAGAGGATATCGACCACGTCACGCCCCTGACTTGAAAGGACCGGGCGGCGCTGCTTCCGGATCAATGGCACGGAAATATCATCATCATTCACGGATACCGGCATCAGAAAATCGCGTTTGAGATCGCGCCCCAGCTTCAAATGCCGGGCAACGTCCTCGGCCCGCAACTGGTAGTAAGTCCGAAAAGCCGTTTCCATATCCGCCGACTCCAGCAGGCAACTAATGAGGGTCTGTGCATCGATCAGCGCATTGGTAACGCCCGCACTGGTAAAGGGCAGCATCAGATGGGCTGCATCACCGATGAGCACAACATTGGATCGGTGATAGGTCGGCAGCATATCGAAATCACGGGTATGCCAGATATAGGCTTCCTGGTAATCATCTTTTTCAACGATGGATCGTACCAATGGCGGAAACTCCTCCAGCAATTCCATACAAAAACGCTTGATGACCTCCGGCTCCGGCTCAGGCGGCAAGTCCATCACCCAACTATCGAACTGTGTGTACCAGACCAACTCATCATTTGAGATGGGGATGAATCCCATAGAGATCCCCTTGGCACCGTGCTGGAATTTGGTGAACTGGCCGGCATAATTCTCGCAGATTGCCTTGTCCCGTACGATCCCTACGACCTCCTTGACGATGGTCTCCGAGTAGTCTGTTTTTCCGAACAACTGCTCCCGGATCCGTGAGTTACCGCCATCGGCCGCTATGAACAGATCGCCGGTCTCGATCGCACCGTTCCTGAAAACGGCGGCCGTGACCTTGCCATCCTGCCATTCGAAATGGGAGAAGTTCCGGTCGTAATGGATGAGATGGCGCGGAAAGAAGGTATAGAAGTACTCGATGATCTGCTTGCGCTTCATGCACTGCCAGGGATCGATCTTCTGGAACTTGATCTCCGTATCGTCCGGACGACGGAAACTGAATTTCTCGATCAACCGACCGGGCACCGGGATGCTGAAACCTGCATCGGAAGTGAGCTCCTTGAGAATGGACATTCCTTCGGAATGCATCAAAAAGGCATTGCCCCGGGCGGGAACCCTATCCTCCCGCTCACAGAGCACGACCTCATAGCCGTACTTACGAAGCAGGATGGCCATCCCGATACCGGCGACTCCGCCTCCTATGACGACTACTTTCATGCCGGTGCTACCCCCTGTATACGTTGTAAGGCCTCCCGAAGGATGGATTCAGATGTGGCGAAACAAAGTCGGATATAGCCCGAAGCACCATCTCCGAACCATTGCTTCAACCCGGGTACCACGGCCACCCGGGCGCGGTCCAGCAACAGCCGGTGCAGGTCTGCACTGGTTTTTCCCGTACCGCGGATATCCACAAAGGCCACGTAACATCCCTCAGGCGGCAGGCAACTGAAACCGGGCACCTTATTGAGTTCTGAAACGGTGATATCACGCATCCTGTTGAGGTGTTGCAGAAATTCAGACAACCACCCCCCGCATTCAGTCAGGGCAGCCGTAGCTGCTACCTGCCCGAGAAGGTTGGCTCCGTGTACGGTAGATTCGTGAAGCGATCGCCTGAAGATCCTGTCATACCTGTCCGGATCAGCGGTCATCACCGCACCGACCCGCAGGCCGGCCAGCCCGTACGATTTGCTGAAACCGGTTACGGTAATGGTCCGGCGGGCAATAGCCTCATCCAATGAGGCCATACTGGTAAATACGGCGGGCGGAAAAACGATATCACTCCAGATCTCATCGGAAAGAATAAGCAAGTCGTGCGACACGGCAATCCCTCCCAACTGCTGCAACTCCGCTTTGGTAAAGACCTTTCCGGTCGGATTAAGCGGATTACAAAGGCAGATCAGTCTGGTCCGGGGCGTGATCAGGGCTTCCAGCTCGGAAAAATCGACCCGGGAGGTGCCCGGAGGGATGGGAAAGGGAACAGCATGGGCCCCTACCGACTCGATCGAATATCGAAACAGAAAGT